>NZ_FUWM01000007.1 GCF_900167185.1 Selenihalanaerobacter shriftii | reverse complement strand
GGGAATGGCTGTACCCCTGGTGGGTGCCCCGGACTTCAAATCCGGCGGCGGGCCAGCCTTGAGCTGTCCGCGGTAGGTTCGATTCCTACACATTCCCGCCAAATAATTATATATATATTTGAGCTGTCCCACGGAATTTTTGATTAATTTTAAGTAGTCCGATGGACAGTTTTTATTATAACTAATTTAAATATAATATATGGAGTGAGAAAAGTGGACAATAATAAATCTAAATTAACAGGTATTTTTTATGGTATAACTGCTTATGTTTTGTGGGGTATTTTACCTCTTTATTGGAAGGCATTAGATAAGGTTGCTCCCATGGAAATACTTGCTCATCGTATTCTTTGGTCCCTAGTTTTTGTCCTGGTAATTTTATATTTCCAGAAAAAATTACATCAATTTAAAGAAATCTTCAAATCCAAATCTAATTTGATTCGTCTTATCTTTGCAACTATATTCATATCTATTAATTGGGGAGTATATATCTGGGCAGTGAATACTGGACATATTGTTGAAACAAGTATGGGATATTATATGAATCCTTTAATTGTTATTTTGTTAGGTGTAGTAGTCTTAAAAGAGAAATTAAATTCTTGGCAGATAATATCTATAGTTATGGCTACAATTGGGGTTGGTATTATGACTTTTAAATATGGGCAGATGCCTTGGATTTCTTTGACTTTAGCCTTATCTTTTGCATTATATGGACTTATGAAAAAGACCATTTCAATTGGTTCAACGGTAGGATTAGCTATGGAGACCGCCATTTTAGCGCCAATTGCGTTGGGCTATATTATCTTTAGACAGGTTAGCGGTGTGGGTGCTCTAGGTCATGTTTCTAGTATTACAACTATAATACTTATTTGTTCTGGAATAGTAACAGCTCTACCTTTATTATTCTTTACTAAAGGAACCCAGAGATTACCGCTGTCTAGTATGGGTTATTTACAGTATATTTCCCCGACCATCAGCCTTATATTAGGGATATTTGTCTTTAAAGAAGAATTTACAACTACTCATTTGATAAGTTTTAGTTTTATTTGGATTGGTTTAGCCATATTTACTATTTCTCAGATAAGAGATATGCAGTTAAAGAGGCAGAGGCAAAAGATAGAGAGGTTTTAATAGATTACTTCAGATAAATAATAACCTTGAGCAAAATCTATATATTTTTTAAGGCTCTCATATACATTATAAGTGATTAGATTTTGTTTAACTTGGCTACGTAGTTCATTTAATAAATCATTAATTTTATTTTGTAAAGTAATATTCTGCTTCTTTTTAATTAATACAAAATTAATATAGCTTTCTTCTATTGTATTTAACTCTTCTTCGCATGAACGAATAATATTTAATCCTTTAATAAAGAAATCTACGGTTACTTTATTCTCATTAAAGCACTCTCTTATATAGTCTTCAATAGTGATTAAAACTTCTAAAAGAATTATATTATCTTCTCTATATTTATCTAGCTTATTTAAAAAGCTATTAATTTCAATGCTTTCATTTAGTTTTTTCATATTAGATTCCTCCTTGAATTATAACTTATATAATATATTTCCCGATTATAATTATTTTAAACCCTTATAAAGTAAAAAATAATTAAAAAGTATTTTTTAGAAATAGGATAAATATATCTATGTTAACCATGTAAATGGAGAACTAAGCCAACCTATAAGTTTAGTGATATTTATCTTTCGCTGTAAAAACATCTTTTTTACAGTTTTATTATTCAGGGATTTAACTAATTTGTCATATTGTTTATTAGACATGCCGCCTATTATCTTACGTAATTTATAAGAATTTTGATAATCATTTTTAAGATTTTTTGTTAAAATATCATAGTTTTTATCTTCAGTGATGGCTTTTTTTACTAATATTCCACTTTCAATAGAGCTAAATTGCCCAAATCCTAAGAATGGCATAATGAATCCTCCTGCTTGACCAATTAGATAAGTATTATTAAATTCATTAGTTTTAGGTCGACCAATTTCATAATGATCTATTTGAAAAGTATCTTTAATTTTAAATTCAAAATTAAGTTCTTCTAAAAGATTATTCCATAGTTCTTTAAAATTAACAGTATCATGTAAGGTAGCAATAGCTAATGATGCTAATTTATGTCCAAAAGGAAGCAAATAGGCATAACCCTGTGGAGCTAAATTATGATTAAGCCACATTTTAACAGTAGTCGGTTCAAACTTACCCTCAATAGTTGCTCCGATGATCTTTACAGAAACATCTGTATGCTGCCATTGATCTAACTTCTTAGTTGTTCTAGCATCACCAGTTGCAATGATAACCTTGTCAAAGTTATCTTTTAAACTCTGATAATCGGGTCTTTGATTATGTTTGATTTTGCTCTTAATTAATTTCCCTAATTGATTTTCTAAAGACCGTTCATGATTACCTCTAATGGTAATATAACCGATGTCACCAATAATAGTTGCATTTTCATTTGGTCCGTAAAATTTGATTTTACGGATAGGGAGAGTTGGTTGAAGAGGGATCTCTTGATTAAGACTGAGGTAATAGAAGGCGTCAGTAATAGGTAGATTAATTAAATGAAGCATTGCTTCTCCGTTAACAAATCTTGCTCCTACTTTATGTTCTTTTTCATAAATAGTAGGCTTAAAGCCGGCTTTTTCTAATTTATAAGCAGCAGTTAATCCGCTAATTCCTGCTCCAACGATGGCTATTCTAATATTGATTACCCCCTTGATATGGAATGATAATAACTTATGATTACTATAAGTATAATCATAAGTTATTATGGCTTATAAGCTAGATTTTTATTTAAATAGGAATTAGAATTATTATAAAAATATAAGTAATGGTGATTTGGTTTAGATATGTATAGTAAAGTTTGATATTAGTTAAAATTTAATATATAATTATGTCTAATAACTGTTATAAGAAAATTATAACAATTAAAATTTCAAGGAGGGATGCTAGATGTTATTAAAAGAGAAAGTGGCTATTATTACTGGGGCAGCTTCTGGTTTTGGTAAGGAAACATCAAAATTGTTTGCCGATGAAGGAGCTAAGGTTATTGGTGTAGATTATAATGAAGAAGGACAAGAAGTTATTGATGAGATTAATGATAATGGTGGTGAGGCAGTATTTGTTCAAGGTGATGTCTCGAAAGCAGAAGATGTTAAGAAGTTTGTAGATGAGGCAATTAATACATATGGAAGAATAGATATTCTCTTCAATAATGCTGGAATTTATATTCCAGGTAAAGTTGATGAAATTGATATAGATAACTGGAAAAGAGTATTAGATGTTAATCTTGATGGTGTCTTTTTAGGATGTAAATATGCAGTAACACATATGAAAGAGAATAGTGATGGGGGAGTTATTATTAATACAGGTTCAGCAGCAGGCTTAATGGGCTTTCCAGATGCAGTATCCTATGCTGCTTCAAAAGGAGCTGTTGTTTCACTGACAAAAGCTTTAGCAGTAGACCATGCTGATGATAATATTAGGGTTAACTGTATATGTCCAGGAACAGGTGAGACTGAAATGACTAGAGAGGTACTAGAAGACGAACAGCTTAGAGAGATGTTTCTACAACCTATTCCATTAAATGAGTTTGGTCAACCTGACGATATAGCTAATGCAGCTTTGTTCTTAGCATCTGATCTATCTTCATATATAACAGGTGTTGCTTTACCTGTTGACGGCGGTTGGACTATGTCCTAAGTATTATCTTAAAAGTAAATTAATATTATTTGTATATAACTACCTATTAGATTACCTTGTTTAAAGGTTCTAATAGGTAGTTTTTTATTATTTAGATAAATATTAAATAATTTTAATGAAAAAGAAGGAGATATTATATTCGCATAGAATACAGTTATATACACAATTGTAATTATATGGAAATAAAGTGTACTGAGATGAAAATCTAGTAAAGATCGATCTTGTTTGAAAAAAATATTAAATAATTTAAATTAAAAGAAGGAGATACGATTTCTATGAAGAATACAGTTATATACAGAGATGTAAATATATGGTAATGAATTATATTGAGATTACAGGAGGGATGTGGTTGCTATAAAGTTAATAGTATTATCTATTTTATTAGCAAGATCGGTAACATTCTATTACAAATTAGGAATGGATCATCATAGAATCTAAGTATTCAACTGGTAATATATATTATGTATGATAAAGAATATAAATGAAATAAAGCACAGTATAGTTTATAGTTAGAGTCTTCTTAAAACAGATAAATTTTAAATTTATCTCCATAGTGATTCGATTCACATGTGACAAAAACAATTCAAGAATAGTTCAAACTTTAGTCATAATTAGAAAAATTTAACATATAGATTATAGTAAGTAAACAAAGATGAAGCACGTTAATATTTTATTATGATTAACTAGTGAAAGACGCCACGAATTGTATCAAACTTAAAGTATAGTTTAAATACAGGAATGATTTCCCCTTAACAGTTATTAGGAGAGCTTAATGATGAAGTGAGGTGATATTTTATTATACTCAGCTAGTGAAAATTTCTACAAGTTATATGAAACTAAATTTAAAATAATTTATAAGTATAAGCTAAATTAAGTATAAGCTAAATTAAGTATAAGCTAAATTAAGTATAAGCTAAATAAGGAAGGGGATTATTTTGAAAAAAATAAAAATATCATTATTAATTTGTTTATTAATTTTTGTTGGATTAAATTTAACCTCTCAGAATGCTTTTGCCATGGATTCTGAAAGCTGTAAGCAGTGTCACCAAGATGTAAAGAAGAGTTGGGAGACATCGGGTCACGCAAAAATGGGGATATCCTGCTTATCGTGTCATAAATCCAATATGAAATTACGTCAAGATAAGAAAGAAGTTTGTAGTACATGTCATACTACTGGCGAGATTAAAGCCGGTGGATCCATAGGCATGCCGCAAAAGGAAGTTCTTGAAGGATCTAAAGTTACATTCTTTACTGAGAGGGATGTACCAAGCTCACACTCAGTTTCTGGAGTGACTTGTGTGGATTGTCACATGCCTGATAATAAAAGTCACAGCTTTAAATTTATAATGCCCACATCTTTAGAAACCGATAATACTAACAAGGATTCACAGGAAGAAAAGACTGATAATAAAGAAAAACAAGTGGCTTCATGTACTACCTGTCATAGGGTTTTGCCGCCAAAATTACTTAAAAGGCAAATAGTTTCAAAACAATCTACAATAACTAATATGCAAAATAAAGTTAAAAAATTGTTAGAGACTAATAAAGAATTTAAAGATCAAGAAATTTATAAGAAAGCTAAGGCTAATTATGAATTTACCAAAAAAGATGGTAGTAAAGGTATTCATAACTCCATCTATATTAGAGATATTTTAAAGAGAACAGCTATCCAATTGAATAATCTTAAAACGAATAATTAGTTTAACAATATAGAACTTGTGATTTTGCACATTATAACTATCTAAAGGCATTTGATATTAATCTGTTTTGTCTCAAGTTATGGAGGGGGCATAATGAAGAAGATTAGAAAAAGAATATATATAATTTTTATGATATTAATTGCTATATTAATCTTATCGGTTAATAATCAAAAAATTGTGGAAAGTAAGAAAACTAACCAAATCACAAGTTCAAAAGACTGTAAGCTTTGTCACGTACAATTGTATCTTGATTGGAGTAAGACGTCTCATTATCAAAATTTTAAAGAGTTATCTTCATTTTCAAGTTTCAATTATCGTAGTAAATGTGAAATTTGCCATAATTCTCATAATAAAAAGGAAGAGGTCTTAATTCCAAGCTCATTTGAAGAAGCTAATCAGAAGTGCGGTGATAGATGTCATTTTACTAATAATGATTCTAAAAAAAGACAGAGAATTAAAATTATTAAACAAAATTGGATAGAAAGTAATCATGGGCAAGGTGGTATAGCTTGTACACAATGTCACAATCAACATCAGTCTAATAATTTACAGAGTAAAGAATTCTGCTTAAATTGTCACGGACCTACAAATGTAATCTCATATTCGAGTAAGACTAAAGAACATTATGCAGATAAGAATTGTATAGATTGTCATGACCCTCATAAAAAGTCATTAGATTTAAATTTATTCAAAAGAAAGTATATACATTATCCAATAGCTAAAAGTAAATGTTTTAAGTGTCATAGTCCTCATAATGCTTTTAGTGACAAACTTACCAAAGATCATGATAATAATTTATGCTATAAATGTCATAGTGCAAAAGAGTATGTATTTCCTAACACAGGTCATGCTAAAGCTCAGGGGATTATAGGTAAGGGATTATGTGTTAATTGTCATAGACCGCATAGTGCAGGTTATTTGCCCTTGCTAAGGCAAGATATAACAAGTATTTGTCTTTCTTGTCATAATAATTATGGAGCACATCATTTCTTAGGAAATATAAAGTTACGAAAGGAAATAGAATGTATTACATGTCATAACCCTCATGGTGGGGCTAATAGATCAGCTTTAAAAGTGAACTCTCAAAATATATGTAAGCAATGTCATAAAGAAGCATAGTATTAAAGAAGTAATTAGTACTGAATGGTTAAGAATAAAATTCATTATTCAATCTAAAATATAATTAATAGCGAGGGGTGAATTATGAAAACGAACATTACAAATAGAAGTTTATTAAATTATATTCTTATATTTGGGTTAATGATTACGATTATGACTGTAGGATTAAGTATTCAGGTGTTAGCACAGGATAAAGAAGACACAAAAGATAATATGTATGTACAAGATCGAATCAAGGCTTTAGCAATTACATATGGTAGTACTCGAGAAGAGTCTGGTTTTAAAAGATTTCTTTTTGGTGCCAAGCCTTTAGTTGAACTCAATAAACCATTCGGAGTTGCTGTAGATGAGTCGACAGGTAAGATATATGTAACCGATGCGGTCAAGAGTGAGGTCTTAGTATTTAAGCCTGATGGTTCTTATCTTAAGAAGATAGGAGTAGGTGAATTAGAGAATCCAACAGGTATTGATATAGTCAAGGATAAAATCTATGTCTCTAACTCTACTCAAAATAAGATTACCGTATTTAATATAAAAGGTGACTATATTAAAGATTTTGGTTTTATAGCAGATAAGGACGACAAGAAGAGACTTAAGAGGCCAACAGGTTTAGTGATTGATGAAAAAAGAAAACGTCTTTATGTGGCAGACACAAGAGATCATAATATTCAGATTTATAGCTTAAAAGGAAAACTTCTCAAGGTAATAGGTAAAAGAGGAGCTGGTCATGGAAACTTCAATTATCCAATTGCATTAGCTGTAGACCAAGAGGGACATATATATGTTGGTGATACTCTTAATTATCGAATTCAAGTTTTAAATCCAGATGGAGAATTTATTAGACAGATTGATGGAGGCCCAGACCAGACATTAGGAAGTTTACCGCGGCCGAAAGGAATTGCGATTGATAACAAAGGTCGGACTTATGTAACCGACGGTTACTTGCAGGTTGTGCAAGTATTTGATAAAGAAGGAAAACTACTTTTCTTTTTCGGAAGGCCTGGTGTTAATGATAAGCAGTTTCGATTACCGGCTGAGATAGAGATTGATGATAAAGGAAGAATATATATTATTGATACTATGAATAGACGTCTGCAGGTGCTAAAACTTCAACCTCCAAAGAAAGAAGCTAAATCGAAAGAAGTTAAGAAGGCTGAACCTACTGATAAATAATAGATTTAATAATATAAATTTTTATATGGCTTTTGCCTATTTGCCTATAGATAGTGCATCTATCTCTAGGCAGGCAAAAAATATCTAAACTAGAAAGGAGGTGAAAATTATGAAGAAGTTAGGAATTATTTTCCTATCTATCTTGGTGATAGCTTTATTTGCTATACCAACACTTGCCGCTGGAGATGATACAAATGGTATAGTTGTGAGAGATGATGGTACCTTCGGAATCGATGGTTCAGGCCACGATTTCGCTACAATGCAAGGAGAAGCTGGTAACGGTTATGATATTTTAACTGGTGCTGACATCTCTTGTGTAGGATGCCACGTTCCTCACAATACTAATCCAGAGGAAGAAGGTGCATTATTCAGCGACTACTATGATAGTTCTACTGATGGATCAACTACTGATGGTGGTTTAACTCCTCCAAGTAAGTTGTATGATTTCTCAGGGTTCACTACTAATACAAAGTTATGTATGAGCTGTCACGATGGTACCATGACTGTACCTCAAACAGCAGGGACAACTACTGAGGATACTAGTGGAGCTGGTGGAAGTCAAGTTGATATGATGGAGAACGTTATCTCTAGAGACTTAAATGATGACCATCCAGTAGGTGTTGCGTATAATACTCATAGATTTAGAGGACTTACAACTATGAGCTATAGTGACACTACGTTTAAAGCTGACTTGAATCCTGGTGATGAAACATATGCGTTATTAACTCATAACGACACCAGTGACCAGGTTGTTAGTTGCTATACCTGTCATGATCCACATTTGGACATTGATGGTATGCAAAGTGATGAAGACTCTTTCTTAAGAGTTAAGACTCAGCAAGCTTGGGATGATACTGCAGTAGATATAACTACTTTTCAAGAGGGTGGTCATGCTGCTGAAAACTTATGTATTCAGTGTCACCAGAAGTAAAGGGTAAATAAGTGCTTATTAAGAGGTGTTTATTAAAAGTTGTACTTAACTAAAGGGCTCTTTTTAGAGCCCTTTAGCCCTTTTCAATACTAATAGTTTATCTTTATAGCTTACTATATTAATTCTACATCTAAATTGTTACAGAATTATGATGGAAATATTATGAATTTATGAATAGATAATTTTTTTAAAATTAGGATAAATTTAAAAAGGGTAGATAGGAACTAAAGTCAGGATGATAAATTTTAGATTGGAGGGTAGTACTTTGAAAGGAATTAAAAGGATCAAAAACTACTTATATTTGATACCTATAGCTTTTATGATTAGTATTATTCCGTTTATAGTATATTTAAAAAAGATTCATTTACAAAAATTCCTACTTAGATACTGGACTGGTGCTAAGTTTAATTGGGATTATTTCTCTTATTATAAGATGGTATGGATTTTGATTTCTACTATTATTGCTATAATATTATTCGTTATTTACTTATTAAAGAGAAATAATTTAAAGAATACTTATTACTATATACCTTTAGGGGTTTATGCTTTATTTATCATTCTTTCGTCGTTATTATCTGAATATCAATCTGTCGCTTTTTTAGGGTTTCCTGATCGCTATGAAGGGATGTTTACATTGCTTTCATATTTAATCATAACATTTATCACAATAAATTTAGTTAATACTAAAAAAGATATAAAATTTATAATAGGGTCTCTTCTAGTTTCTGCTTTTGTTTTAAGTATTCTTGGTATTTTTCAATATTTTGGTCTAGACCTTTTTAGGACGATGAAAGGCCTACTATTAATTCTACCTCAGGAGTTACATACTGTAGTAGATACAATAGATGCTAAATTTCCGCTATATACAATATATGCTACATTATATAATCCTAATTATGTCGGGAGTTATACATCAATATTATTTAGCTTTTCTTTAGGGTTATATGTTTTAATTAAAGATAGACAACATAAATTATTATCAGGTGTATTTAGTCTTTTGATGTTTGCTACTTGGTTAGGTTCTCGTTCCCGGGCTGGTATAGTTGGTGGTTTCTTTGCAATAATCCTATTATTTGTATTATTACATAAGAGAATAATTAAAGAGTATAAATATATTTTAGGAATTATTTGTTGTTTCATTATAGTATTTAGCATTATGAATTATGCAGCTAATGGTGACTTAGGAAGTGAATTACTATCTTTAGGAAGAGAGACTGAACTGGCCTTTGGAGAAGGTGAGGTAAGTAATCTCAAGGATATCAAAATTAATGGAAAAGAGCTATCAATAGTAACTGAAACTGAGAAATTAAATGTAGTAGTTATGAAGAATGATAATTTAGAATTCTATAATAGGGCTGGAGAGAAGATTCTTGATTCATATACTAAGTATCCTGATCCCTATGAATCTAACCAATATGTAAATATTATTGAATTGAATGACAAGCAGTATAAGAATTATCATTTTGTATATGTACCGAATAAGGATCTATTACATCTTGAATATGATAAGCTTTTTGGCAATAGGAGAATGAAGGTTAATTTCAAGGTGACCCCAACTGGATTTCGAGTTATGGGGATAAAGAAACATTTATATAAATTGAAGGAGGTAGAGTATTGGGGATTTGAAAATAAAGAAAGGTTAGCATCTGGTAGGGGGTTCATATGGTCTAGATCCTTGCCATTATTAAAGAATTCATTTATTACTGGATATGGACCTGATACTTATGCTCTCTATTTTCCGCAGAATGATTTTGTAGGTAAGCTTAAGACTTTTGGCAGTACCTTAAAAATTGTTGACAAGCCACATAATTTATATCTACAAATTGCAATTAATACTGGTATTATTTCACTTCTAGCCTTTTTATCTTTGGTTATTAGTTACTTCTTTTCAAGTATCAAAATTTATTCATTTAGTAATTTTGATAATATTCATGAAATAATCGGAGCCAGTATTTTAATAGCCTTGACTGGTTATCTGATGACAGCATTCTTTAATGATAGTGTAGTATCTGTTGCACCTATCTTTTGGATTTTATTAGGAATAGGTATTAGCATTAATCTAAAATTAAAGAAGTCTAACGATCAAGACCTAATGACGTAATTATATAATTACGTAAGGAGTAAATAATATGAGGAGAAAGTTTATAATTATAAACTTTATATTGATAATCTTTATAAGTGTAATTCTATCTCAAAGCTCTTTAGCCTTGAGACCACTTGATTTTGGAGGGAATTTACGATGGGGAAGTGAGTATTCTAAAGATAAAGACGGAAGTAGCCATCTGCTTACTTATACGGATTATGAGGTTGGATTAGACTCTGGTGGGGCTTTAGTTTTCCCACAGATAGGCTCTTATAATTTTGGTATAAGTTATCGTGATTATATTAATAAATCAGAAGGATTAAAGCCTAGAGTTAATAGTTATAATTTTGGTATTAACTTACTTCCTCGAAGTCCTCTTTCCTTAAATTTAACTACTGAGAAGCAGGAGCGGGACTATGGAGGAGATGATAAAGAAGAGGTAATTAATACTGTCTTTAAGAGAAGTTTTGCTACATTACATACACCATTACCGTTAGGATTACGATTGAGCTCTGAAATAAAACTAAAAGAAAATTTTGATGTAACTAAAGAGAAGGTTGATAATCAGATTCGGAAATATGATATTAAATTGAATAAAGATTTAAATTTTAATGATCTTATGAAGACTAAGATAACAACAAAATACAAAAATTTACTTATTGAAGATTCAATAAGTATGGATGATACTGTTACTAAGACTAAATCACTTTTTATTAATAATTATTTATATGAAGACTTTCTTTATTTATCTGATATAGATGGAGGATATTCCATCAGTGACCAAAAGAATGAACAGAGTATTAATTATAGCTTAAAGACTACCTGGAATCCTTTAGACTATTTAAAGATTGGAGCAAATTATAGAAAACGAATTAATAAAGAAAGAGTACAAAATAAATTTATTGATACAAAGAAGAATACGAGTTTGCTAATGAACTTTAAGGCTGACCCTTATCCAATTCTAAGTTTTGATGGCAGGATACTGAAAAGCAACTCTCAAATAAGGGATAATGGTGCTGCAGATAAGCTGAATTTAGGCTTTGGTGCTGATATATCTTACTGGGATGGACTACCTCTTAAATTTGATATATCTAATACTCAAGAGGAATTGGTTAATCACGTGACTAAACAGGTAGAGCATCAGTCAAGGAATGAGGCAAGCTTAGCTAGTAATTTTGATTTTTATAATATTGATTCTAAACTGAAAATTTCTAATAATAGAAATGAGAAGTCTGATGAAAATAATGGAGTTTTCACACAAAAGAGTACTAATTTAAGTTTAAATAATACTTTCCCTAATTTCTACTTTGGTAACTTTACACTTAATTCCTCATATGGCCACAAACTTATTTGGAAAAATAAAAAGAAAGAAAAGGAAAGTAAGTCTAACTCTCAAATAAATAGTAAATCATTAAATATAGGACTTAAATATCAACGTTACTTATTTAATAATTTTAATTTTTTTGGAGGTACTCACTATAACTCTGATTTAGAAGACTTTGGTTATACACCTAATTATAACTTTAATTTAAATTTTAGTCCATATAGACGTTTAAAGCTAAAGCTAGGGGTGAAGGGCTATCATCAGGATAAAGATGATTTTAATGTAGTAGAAGAGATACAAAATTATCGTCGCTGGAATGGTGAGATTAATTTTTATACCTTTAACTCACAATGGACTCTTAATTTTCATCGTAATAATGATCTTATACAGAATAATTGGGATACAGGGATTAGCTTAAAAGGGAGCTACCGTTATCGAAGTATGATATTAAGATTAAAAGCAAGGTGGAGGGAAGACGGTGGTTATACTTATAATCCAGGTGATACTTTAAGGGTAACCACTAGTTTAACTCGGTATTTTTAAGCTGATTTTGGATTTTATTTATTAGTAGGAAGTCTAATAACTTGAATTAAAAAGTTATTGCCAGGGGGGAAGAGAGTGAAAAGTTATAATGAATTTAACTATAATATTTTAAGAAAGAAAGTATTACTGATATTACTAATTGTAGTGGTTATTATAAATATAGTTTTTGTTTTCAAGGCTTATGGTGTTTCAAAGAAAGAAGTAAATTTCACCAAATATTGGCCATCACCAGAAAATGTTAAAATTAAATTTATACGTAGTATTTCTAATGCAGAACAGCTACAGCCTAAGCAGGAAGAAAAGAAAAGTTTGTGGAGTAAGTTTACAAACTTTGTGTTTGGAGAAAAAGAGAATAAAACAAGATTGCAACGTCCTTTTAGTTTAAGTAGTTCTAATGAAGAATTATATATAGCAGACCCTACTGCTCAAGCAGTATATAAAATAGATTTTAATGAAAATGAAATGAATAAATTTTTATATAAAGATAAAGGATCATTCTTTTCTAAAGATGGAGATAGTTATTTTAGTAACCCTATTGATGTAGTAGTAGATGATAAAAGGATATTTGTTTCTGATTCGGCCCAACAAGAAGTTTTAGTCTTTTCTAATGATGGTGAATTAATTAAACGGTTAGGAACTGATAAATTAAAGAGACCTACAGGATTAGGAGTTAATAGAGAGAAAAATCAATTATACATAGTAGATACTATAGAAAATAAGGTTTATATTTATGATACTGAGACTTATAAATTGATTAAAATTTTTGGAAAACGAGGAGTAAAACCAGGTAGGTTTAATTATCCAATTGATATTTTCATAAGAAATGAAAAAGTCTATATTAGTGATTCAATGAATTTTAGAGTTCAAATCTTTGATTTAAAAGGTGATTTTATTTCTGAATTTGGTCATTTAGGAGATAGTTCTGGTAGCTTTGCTCGCCCAAAGGGGATAGCTGTTGATAGTGAAGGACATATTTATGTAGTTGATGCTTTATTTGGAGCAGTGCAGATTTTTAATGAAGAAGGAAAATTATTATTAGTTGTAGGAGAGAAAGGCACAGATTTAGGGCAATTTTGGTTACCAACAGGGATACATATTGATAAACAAGATAATATCTATATAGCAGATTCCTATAATCATCGGATACAGATATTTAAGTATTTAGGAAAGTAATTATCAAATAAAGATATTGAAGTCTAATATAAGAATGAAATTCTATGAGAGGTGATAAATGTGAGTATGAATATTAATAAAAAGATCACAATTTTTTTGCTAATGAATCTAGTTATACTGCTTATTTTTACTACTTTTGTTGAGGCAGACACATATGATGTAAGGGATTCAGTACACAATCTATCTGCTACAGGATCAGGAGATATAAAATCATTTGAAGCGGATAATTACTGTCTTTATTGTCATACACCTCATGATGCAGCTCCAATTGAGCCACTATGGAATCATACAATGTCAAAAGAATCTTATACTCTTTATGATAGTTCAACAATTGATGCAACAGATATTGATCAACCAAATGACTCATCCACTTTATGTTTAAGTTGTCATGATGGAACGATTGCTATGGGGGATGTGGTCAATATTCGTTCCGTAGGTAATGAGATGATAACTGATAGTGGCACTGGTAAATTAGGTGATTTAGAAACTTTTTCAGATACAGCTAAAGCTAATTTGGGAGTTAATATTACTGATGATCATCCAATTAGTTTTGTTTATGATAATATATTAGCAGAATCAGATGGCGAATTAGAGGATCCTAATATTGCTTCTAGTGGTTTAGGTGATACTATTAAGAATGATATGTTAGGTGATAATTCTAGACTTCAATGTGCTTCTTGTCATAACCCACATAATAATACTTATGGAGATTTTTTAATTAAAGATAATACTGGTGGTGACTTATGTACTACTTGTCATAATAAGACTGGCTGGACAACCGGAAATGCTCATTACGATGTTGGTGTTACTTGTAATGATTGTCATACGCCTCATAGTGCTGCTCAATCAGCAGGATTAAAAGCATCTACAGAAGAACAGTTATGTTATACGTGTCATGATGATAGTGGTAACCGTTATGATGAATGGACTTCTGTGGTAGACATTGGTAGTGTAATAGATAATGTCAATAATAATGGTGGATCTACACATCCAATAGAAGATTCAAATTTAGCAAGTAGACATTATGCTTTAGAGAATAACGAGCCAAGTACCGAATTGCCAGTTGCTGCTGTTAATAAACATTCAGAATGCTCTGATTGTCATGATCCACACCAAGTAACTTTGAGTAATCCTTTAAAAGGAATACCAGGTTTTGATTTAAGTGGTACTTTAATTACCTCAGTCA
This sequence comes from Selenihalanaerobacter shriftii, assembly GCF_900167185.1. NCBI lineage: Bacteria > Bacillati > Bacillota > Clostridia > Halanaerobiales > Halobacteroidaceae > Selenihalanaerobacter > Selenihalanaerobacter shriftii. The sequence continues at coordinate 142,490 of NZ_FUWM01000007.1, read as the reverse complement.
CTAATAGCTATGAGTTATGTTATAAATGTCATCAAGGGGCTAATGGCCTACAGGAGAGTATAGATAGTGTGAAATATACTTTTGATAATAGAACTAGCACACATGGTAACGGAACTAATGCAGAGAAATGTACTAAATGTCACGGTGGTAATAGTGAAGATATAAGTGGAGAAGCAGTTCACGGTTCAAATGAAGATGGTTTATTAACTGAGCCACAGTTTGTCAATGTAGACAGTCCAAGCACAAGTGATCTTTGTGTAAGCTGTCATGATAATAGCACAGCTAGTGAAGGCCCTCCTAAAATTTATTTTATCAATGCTACTGGGTCACAGCATAATACTAAATGTACAGCTTGTCATGGTGATAGTGTTAATTATAATTCTAATATAAATTACGGTAGCGAAACTGGTGTACCACATGGGTCTAATGTAAGTCAACTCTTAAAGAGTACTCAGCCGGAGGTATGTGTTGATTGTCATAGTAGTAGGTCAGACATGAATAGTGGTCATCCAATGAATATTACCAATGATGGCAGTGTTTATCCGCAGATAGTAAGACCAATAACCTGGACATCAGGTTGTCAGGCTTGTCATACTCAAGATGGTGCTTCGAGTCCTGCACCACATGGTACTGATTATACGAATCTATTAATGATGAGCATTGATCCTACTAATGGCACTTGTGATGATTGTCATGATATGCCAGGTGGTATTCATTCTAAAGGAAGTCATTGGCAATATAGTAATTGTACCAATTGTCATATCGAACAGCCACATATTACAGATGGTGTAGGATATAGTCATAAGGTAGTAGAGGTAGCAGATGGATTTAATAATTCGGAAATTACTTCTTATAGTAAGACAACGACAAATTATAGTTGTGATGCTACATGTCATATGAAGAACCCACGTACGTATTCTCCATAAATTATTATATCAAGTCTACAGGTAATATAGGTAGTTCTTTACTTTTGATTGTTATGCTTATTACAAGAGGTAAGGCTTATAATTAAAAAAAGGGGGGAGTTGATGGCTAAGTTAGATTCTGAAGTTATTAATTCTAAAATTAATAGGTCAATTTTAAAACAAAAGAGAAATAATAATTTGAGATATCATTTGTATTTATCTACTAAACGATTATTAGATATAATTGTTTCTGTGCTTGGTTTAATATTGACTTTACCGATAATGTTAATAGTAGCTATTGCAATTAAGATTGACACCCCTGGACCGATTATATTTAAACAATCAAGGCTTGGTTTAAATGGTGAAGAATTTATAATTTATAAATTTAGATCGATGGTAAAGAATGCAGAGGCAGAAACAGGACCAGTTTGGGCTAAAAAGAATGATCCAAGAATAACTAAAGTAGGTCATTTTATTCGCAAGAGACGTATAGATGAATTACCTCAGTTTTTGAATATATTAAAAGGCGAGATGTCTTTAGTAGGTCCTAGACCAGAACGGCCAGTCTTTATTGATAAATTTAGTAAAAATTATACTGATTTTAGAGATCGATTATTAATTAAACCAGGAATAACAGGATTAGCACAGGTAACAGGAGGGTATGAGCTAAGTCCTCACCAAAAGGTGAGACTAGATATATTCTACATAAAGAAACGAGGATTGCTCTTAGATATTAAGGTATTATTAAAAACGGTATTAATTATTATCTTAGGCAATGGAGCACGATGAATGTTTATTTAAAACCAAATTTTTATTGTTAAAAAGTACTGTAGATTGATTTCAGTACTTTTTTCTTTTGTAAAATACTCAATTATACTTTATTTGGTAGTTAACTCATGTTACAATGAATAAGTAAGAATAGTAGTGAGGTGATTATAATTACAGAATTAAGAGGGAATCTCTCTGGATTAAAAAATAGAACTATTGAAGAGTTAGAAGAACTAACAAATGAGGTATTTTCAAGTTCTGATCTAGTAGATAATAACTTTCTACACAAGATAATTAATAAAATAGAGATAATTGAGCGGAGATTAGCTATTTTAATTAATAGGAGAGGTGAAGTTTTAAGAATTAGAGTTGGAAATTTAACTGAAGAATTCTTTGAAAATATGGCTCAAAGAAGAAGTAACCAAAGATTGAGTGGATTAAGATGTATTTATTTAACTTTTGATCAAGATCTAGATACAAAAACAGATATTCTTTTAAAGGAATATAGGTTAGATTTAGTATTGCATATTAGATTAGATGATTTGCAATCTATTGAAGCTAAGATTCATTATCCACAAGTAAAAAGAGGAGAAATAGTCTTAGGTAGTAAAGTAGAAGGTCCGTTTCAGGTTAAGCAGTTAAATATGATAGATTATCTTACTGAGGTTCAATCTATTGAGGAAAAGTTAAGTAAAGAAGAGGCCATTAAAGTACAAGAGAGAGAAGAAGAAAGGGCTATTTTAGTCGGATTAGAGACTTCTAACAATAAGAGTTTTGTACAAAAAGAGACTCTAGTCGAGTTACGTAGTTTAGTACAAACAGCAGGCTTAAAAGTTGCAGGGGAAGAGATCCAACATAGAGAGCAGCTTGATAGTCGGTATTATATAGGTTATGGGAAAGTGAAAGAATTAAAAGAGTTAAAGTATACCTTAGGAGCCAATGTTATTATCTTTGATCATGAATTGAATCCAGCACAGCAACGGAATTTAGAAGAAGAATTGGAGATTAAGGTGATTGATCGTACTCAGGTAATCCTAGATATCTTTGCTCAACATGCCAATACAAGAGAAGGAAAATTACAGATTGAATTAGCTCAATTAAATTATTTATTGCCAAGGTTAACTGGAAAAGGTGTAGAGTTATCTAGATTAGCTGGAGGTATTGGAACTAGAGGTCCAGGAGAGAGTAAATTAGAGGTTGATAGACGAAGAATTAGAAAAAGAATTAATAATTTAAATAAAAAGATTGATAAAGCTCAAAAGACAAGGTTTACTCAAAGATCTAGACGGAGACTTCCAACTGTATCTTTAGTAGGTTATACTAATGCTGGAAAGTCTACATTATTAAATAAATTAACATCAGCTAATGTTATGGTTAAAGATGAATTATTTGCAACTTTAGATTCTAATACTTGCAAGCTGAAACTGCCGATAGGGAGAGAAATTTTAATCAGTGATACGGTAGGGTTTATTCGTAAGTTGCCTCATCAGTTAATAGCAGCTTTTAGGGCTACTTTAGAAGAAGTAGAGGAATCCGATATTCTATTACATGTAGTTGATGTTAGTCAAGCAGATTATGAAGAAAAGATAGATGCTGTTTTAGAAGTTTTGAGTGAATTAGATGTATTAGAAAAACCAATAGTTACTGTATTGAATAAAATAGACATGATTGATGATAGAGAAAAGATAAAATTAATTAAACAAGAAATTGAAGATAGTTTAGCTATATCAGCAGTTAAAGGAGAAGGAATAGATAAATTATTAGAGAGGATATCAGGTTTGGTTTTAGATACCATGGTTGAAATAGAATTACTTTTGCCTTATTCAGATGCAGGAAGTTTAGATCTTATACATCAGAGTGGGAAAGTAATAGAAGAAGATTATAATAATAAAGGAATCTTCATCAAAGCTAGAGTCAGCCAAGAAATAGCTGATTCAGTTGATGAAGATTATATTGTTTCTATGGAGCCTTTAGTTTAAGTTTTTCTTTTATAGAAGGAAGCATATTCTTTTTCTAAGCCAAAACTATCTGGTTGCAAGAGATATTCAGTATTACCAAGGAAGAGATAACCATCTTTTCGTAAAGCGTTCGTCAATTTCTGGGTAACTTCATCTTTAATCTCTTTAGTAAAGTAGATAAATACATTACGGCAAAGAATTAGATCCCATTGAGAACCATAATTGTCAGTTAAAAGATTATGATGTTTGAATCGAACTTGATGTTTAATTTTAGGATCTAGGATATACTTGTCATCTTCTTCAGAAAAATATTTATTAAGAATTTTAGGTTCTACCTTTTTAACTGAGTTATGATTATATACTCCTTTTTTGGCTTTCTGTATGATTTGGCGGTCAACATCTGTAGCTTGAATTTCGAATCTATTAGGGTTGATATTTAATTCATTTAATATGATGGCTAAGGTATAAGGTTCAGATCCATCGGAACAAGGTGCGCTCCAGATTTTAATCTTCCTTTTTTCTGCTAATAATTCGGGAAATATCTTTTCTTGTAAAAACTTAAAGTTTTTAGGATTACGAAAGAATTCGGAAGTATTAATTGTAAAGTGATTTAAAAAAGCTTTTTTAAATTTAGAGTTTGTCTTTAATTCATTTAAACATTGGTCATAATCTGCAATATTATGCTTATCCATTAGACTATTGATACGTCTTTTAACCCTTTTCATTTTATAGCTACTCAGATCGATATTTACTTTTCTAGAAGCTTTATCCCTAAATTTTTCAAAACTAAGTGTCATGTAGTTACTCCTTTCAAATAAAGATAATTTATCTCTTGATATATGTAATATTTCAGTTTTTATCATTAAAATCCTGCATTTAATAATAAATTAGATATGAACAAGCATTGATATTGTCAAGTAGGAGGTTATAAGAATTGTATATAATCAATTGATATCATAATAAATTATTGGATACTTTTAAATTATAATGTATAATTAATATTAAAGATTAATTATTAGGTATAATTATATTAATAGAAATTAAAGGGGATGATTAAGATTGCCTTAGAAGTCTGTTCATTAGCTAGCGGTAGTTCAGGTAATTCTATATTTATTGCTTCTAATAAAAAGAAGATTTTAATAGATGCAGGATTGAGTGGGAAAAGAGTCTCGGAGAGGTTAGCTGAAATAAATGTAGTAGGAGAAGATTTAGATGCTATCTTTATTACCCATGAGCATAAAGACCATATTAAAGGAGTAGGGATTCTTTCCCGGAGATTTAATCTTCCTATTTATGCTACAGAAAAGACTTGGTCAGCAGCAGAAAAGGATTTAGGAAAGATAAAATCAAAGAATAGATGCTTAATTGATAAAACAGGATTAGAAATAGGGGGTTTAGAAATTAATTCTTTTAGTACTCCCCATGATGCCGTAGATCCTGTTGGTTATACAATTAAAAATAAAGGTAAAAAAATAGCTCTTGCTACAGATATTGGTTGTATGACCCAGGAAATCATTGACAATCTAATAGGCTCTGAAATGGTTATTTTAGAATCTAATCATGATTTAGAAATGTTAAAGGCAGGACCTTATCCATGGCATTTAAAGAAAAGGATTATGGGCAACGAGGGACATCTATCTAATGATGATGCAGCGGCAACAGTAGTTGAACTAGTAGAAAATTCAGTAAAATGTATATTGTTAGCTCACCTTAGCAAAGATAATAATGTGCCAGAATTAGCTCACTTAACAATTAAAAATATGGTGGTCGATGCAGGAATGGAGTTAGGAAGAGATCTTGAATTAGGTTTTGCAGGTCGAGAGCAAGTGAGTAGATTATTTAAAGTAGGTTAGTAGGTTGAATTTTATGGAGGTGAGATTTAAGTATGAGTCCATTTTTTGATGATAATGATCATACTTCTAAATGGTATTCTTATTTTGTGGTGGCTATAGTTGGAATTATAGTGGGGTCATCCTTGGTAACAATTTTAGTATCGGGTTTATTTGCTAATGAAGAGAAGCAAAATTTTCAGGCTAGGCCTCAGGTTCAGAAGCCAGAAGGCACATCACAGGGTAGTACTAAAAACAGTAATTCTATAGTTAATGTTGTTAATCAGGTCGGTCCAGCTATAGTTAAGATTACTACAGTAGAACAGAGATTAACCTATGATTTCTTTTATGGTCCTAAAAAAGAACTTGTAAAAGGTGAAGGATCAGGAGTGATTTTTAGTAAAAAAGGTTATATATTGACTAATAATCATGTTGTAGAAGGTGCTGACCAAATTAAAGTCTTATTGTCTAAAGCAAATAAAGAGCAAAGAGAAATTACAGGAAAAGTAATAGGTAGAGATCCAATTACTGATTTAGCAGTGGTCAAAATCAAAGGTAGAGATGATTTACCGATAGCCCAGTTAGGTAATTCTGATAAATTACAAGTTGGGCAGTTAGTTATTGCTATAGGGAATCCTTTTGGTTTTTCAAATACAGTAACTACTGGTGTAGTTAGTGCTATAGGTAGGAAGCTAGAAATTCAGCAAGGAACAGAATTGACTGACATGATTCAAACAGATGCTGCTATTAACCCTGGAAATAGCGGTGGAGCTTTATTAAATAAAGATGGTAAAGTTATAGGGATTAATACTGCTATTATTCAAGGAGCTCAAGGAATAGGCTTTGCAATTCCTATTAATACTGTCCAAGAGATTGCAGAAGAATTAATTAATGAAGGAAAGATTATTAGGCCGTGGTTAGGGATTTATGGAGTAACGATTAATAAAAGCTTAGCTAGACAATATAGTCTACCACGAGATTCAGGAGTTTTTATTGCTCGGGTAGTAAATGCAAGTCCTTCAGATAAGAGTGGATTACGTAAAGGTGACATAATTACAGAAATTAATGGTGTTAAAATTGAATCTATGAATAGATTGCGTAAGAAGTTAAAAGAATTTAATGTAAATCAAAAGATAAAGGTAGCTTTATATAGAGACAAGAAATTAAAAGTTATAAAAGTAGAATTAGATTCAAGGCCAGCTCCTAAATAAATTAGAAAATCGCAGAGTCTCCAAAAGCTAGCTAATGATTAGCTAGCTTTTGAGTCTTAGTTAAAAATATTTCAGCATAAGGGGGGGAAGCTTATGAAGATTAATGTGATAGCACTGGGAAAATTAAAAAGTGACTATATTCAAGCTGGAGCAGCTGAATTTATTAAAAGATTAAGTAGGTATGCTGATTTAAATATTATTGAATTAAGAGATGAAAGAATAGGTAGTAATCTTAGTAATGCTGAAAAAGATCAGATTAAAAAGAAAGAAGCAAAAAAGATTAAAGAGAAAGTGAGTAATACCTCATATAGTATTGCTTTGGATCCACAAGGAAAGCATATGACTTCGCCAGGATTAGCTAAGTCTATTGGCAATCTGCAGGTTCAAGGATATAGTGAGATAGATTTTATAATCGGAGGGGCTCTAGGATTACATAAAGATATTAATAAGTTAGCTGATTATGTACTTTCTTTTTCTAATATGACATTTACTCATGAAATGATTAGGTTACTTTTATTAGAACAGATATATAGGGCATTTAAGATTATGCGAGGAGAAGAATATCACCGGTAAACATGTTTAAAATTGTACTTTTCAGGAAGAATCACACTCTAACTTGATATATATCACAGAAATTACATAGGTGATTGGATTATAATATAAGTAACATAAGTCGTTGGCCGAGGGAAGAAATGGATAAAAAATGATAAAGAATATTTAGGAGGTATAAAAAATGTTTGGAAAGCTTTTTGGTTCTAATGAAGAGACGAAAGATGAAATGGACATGTTCTGTTATCAATGTGAGCAGACTCCTTCTGGAGGATGTACAAAGGTTGGGGTTTGTGGTAAGAATGAAGATATTGCTAGTTTACAAGATACTGTTATCTTTGGGTTAAAAGGAGTTGCTGCTTACGCTAATCATGCTAGAGAATTAGGTTATACTGACCCAGAAGTTAATGCTACTCTTGAAAAAGGGTTATACTCTACTTTAACAAATGTTAACTTTAATTTAGAAGAGCATATTGATTTAGCATTAGAAGTAGGAGAAGCAACAGTTAAAGTAATGGATTTATTAGATAAAGCTCATACTGATGGTTTAGGAACACCTGAACCAGTAGAGGTATCACAAAATCAAGCAGAAGGTAAATGTATTTTAGTTACAGGACACAACTTACATGCTCTAAAAGAATTATTAGAACAGAGTGAAGGTAAAGGAGTTAATATTTATACTCACTCTGAAATGTTACCAGCACATGGTTATCCAGAATTAAATAAGTATGACCACTTAAAAGGTAATTTAGGTAAGTCGTGGACTGACCAACGAAAGTTATTTGAAGAGTTCCCAGGAGCTATCTTAGGAACTACTAACTGTGTTATGCCGATCAGAGGAGGTTATGCTGATAGATTCTTCTCTTATGATTTAACAGGTTTAGAGGGAGTAACTAAGATTGAAGATGATGACTTCACTCCATTAATCGAAAGAGCATTGGAATTACCAGAAGGTAATATGAATTCTGATGAAACATTGACGACTGGATTCCATCATGAAACTGTATTAAATATTGCTCCTGAGATTATAGATGCAGTTAAAGAAGGTAAGATTAGTAGATTCTTCGTAATTGCTGGATGTGACGCACCAGGTTCTGGTGGAGAGTACTATAGAGAATTAGCTACTTCATTACCAGAGGATTGTGTAATCTTAACAACATCTTGTGGTAAGTTCAGATTTAATGATGTTGATTACGGAACTGTTCCAGGTACAGATATCCCACGATATATTGATCTAGGACAGTGTAATAATTCAGGTTCTGCTGTTAAGATAGCAGTAGCTTTAGCAGAAGCTTTTGACTGTGGAGTAAATGATTTACCATTAAGTATTGTGCTATCTTGGTTTGAACAGAAAGCAGTATCAATTTTATTAGGATTATTCAGTTTAGGTGTTAAAGATATCTATGTTGGACCTAAACCACCTGAATTCTTATCAGGTAATGTTGTAGGAGTATTACAAGATAACTTCAATTTACAATTAACAGGAGATCCACAAGAAGATCTTAAGAAAATGTTAGGCTAAAAAATCCCTTGATTATATATAAATCCCTGAAGCCTCTGCTTGAATTTCAAGCAGAGGCTTTTCTAATTTTTTATCATTTTCTTTTTAAACTTCCTTTAATTTTAAGCTTTTTGCTATAATTCGTATTCTTTAAAGGAAAATTAAGCTTTAGATTGAATATTTGTAATAAGTAGTTAATTTATTTAAGGAGGAAGTAGAGTGAATGAGAATCAAGATCTAATCTTTGCTTTAGATATTGGTACTAGAACTGTAGTTGGAGTTGTGTTTAGTCAACTGCAGGATAAATTAATAATAGAGGACTCGGAGATATTGGAACATCAACAACGTTCGATGTTAGATGGACAGATACATAATGTTGCAGAGGTAACTAATCAAGTTCAAAAAATCAAGACAAGGTTAGAAGATAGATTATCAGTAAAATTAAATCAGGTAGCCATTGCTGCTGCAGGTCGAGCTTTAAAGACAGTCAAAGGTGAGTTTAGTATTAAATTTGAAGGTAATAAAAAAGTTACTGAAGAGGATATAAAGACTTTAGAATTTACTGCTGTACAGAAAGCTCAAGAAGATTTAGTGGCAGTGGATGAGAAACAGTCAAATGGGTATCATTTTGTAGGTTATAGTGTAATTCGTAGTCGACTAGATGGAATGGAAATTAATCATTTAGTAGGTCAACGTGGGACTGAAATAGAAGTAGAATTGGTGGCTACATTTCTACCTAGGGTAGTTGTGGATTCTTTATTAACAGTAATTAAACAATCTGATTTAGAAGTGGAGCATTTAACTTTAGAGCCGATTGCTGCTTCCAACCTACTAATTCCTCAGCAAATGCATGGGTTTAATCTTGCGTTAGTAGATATCGGTGCTGGGACTTCAGATATAGCAGTAACCGAAGATGGAGCCATAATAGGTTATGCTATGGTACCAGTAGCTGGAGATGAAATAACTGAAGCTATCTGTAATGCATATATGGTAGATTATCGTACAGCAGAGAGGATTAAAAGGTCATTATTAGATAAAGAAGTAGTTGAAATCAAGGATATTTTGGATCAAAAAATAGAGATCCCTACTCAGGAAGTTTTGACTAAGATTGATTCTAAAGTTGAGCATTTAGCAGAATTAATTGCTGAGGAGATTATGAACTTAAATGAACAGGAGCCCCAAGCAGTTATCTGTTTTGGTGGAGGTAGTCTTTCACCTTTATTGAGAGATAAGTTGGCCCAGACTTTAGAGATGCCGATTAATCGGGTCGGAATTAAGAGTAGTCAAGATTCTGAACAAATTGAAGGAAATATTGAAGAGTTGCCTGTGATTCAAGCCATAACTCCTTTGGGGATTGGATTAAGTAGTTATCATAATCAGAATCAAGCTAATTTTTTAGATGTAAAAGTTAATGGAGAGTTGGTTCACCTCTTTACTCTATCTGAACCTGAAATATCTGATGCTCTCTTAGCAGCTGAGATTGATCTTAGAGAATTAGAACCATCTCTTGGATTAGCTTTGACTGTAGAGGTAAAGGATGAAGTAAAAGTAATCCCTGGAGAAACGGGAACTCCTGGAGAGCTTTTACTTAATGGAGAAGTAGCAAGCTTAGATACACAAATTGAAAATGAAGATGAAATTCAAGTCGAATTTGGAGAAGAGAGTCGTCAAGGGCAGGGCGTTATAGAAGATGTAGTGCCAAAGTTAGAATCTAAAGAAATAATTATCAACGGTGAGCCGATAGTATTAGAACCCAAGTATTATTTAGATGATGAATTAGTTGAGCTAGACACGCCTCTTAATGACCGTGCTCAAATAGATTATAGAGAAGTTGAGACTGTTGGGGATGTTATTCAGCAAGTTTGGGATATTCCTCTTCATCTACTTCAAGATAAGAAGATAAGATATTTAATTAATGGAGAAGAAAAAGAATATAACTTTAGTAATTATCAAGTAAAATTAAATGATAAAGAAGTTAATTTGGATACGAGAGTTAGTTCAGACGATAATTTATTTTTTAAAAAATTTAAAAAATCTAATCAGCATACTTTAACAGTAAAAGATGCTTTAGAAAATGTTAATATTAATTCTGAATTAAAGATTATACTAAATGGCAGGGAATTAGAGATTCCTATTAAAGGGTTTGAGTTACTAAAGAATGGTATAGAAACGACTTTTGATACGGAAATTGTTTCTGGAGATAAAATTACTTATCAAGCAGGAGAGTTGATAATTGAACAGGTTTTAGACCATATTAATTATAATCTATCAGAGCGCAATAGAGAAAAGATGGTACTTAAAAAGAATGGAGTAGAAGTTGAATTAGATGATATAGTAACTCAGGGTGATAAAATAGATATTTATTTATCTAAGCGATTAGCTAATAAAAAATAGAAATTAAAATAATTATTTATGATAAATTTAAATTTAAAAGAAGGTCATACGATATTTACGCCGAATACAATTATATGAAGCAATGTAAATATATGTAATTAGGGATTGTTAATATAGAAAGCCAATAAAGCCCGATTTTATTTGTATTTACTGTAGTTTGTGAAGCAATACACATTATATAAAAATTAATTATTTATAAGCTAAAAGTAATATAAAGGTTGAAACTCAAATATAAATATATTAAGTGGAAATGTAGAAGAAAAGTATAAGATTAGGGAGTTGACAGAAATGTTTACCTATTTATCTCAAAAACGGGTATGGATCTTAGGCCTAAATGTATTTATCATTTCCATTCTATTTTCATTTGCCGGATTGGCTGAGGAGATACCTGTTAGACATGAGTTTAATATTAAGATGGCTGGAAATGAGGAATTAAATCGCCCAGCAGATGTAGAGGTAGCTAACAATGGTGAAATTTTTGTTTTGGATACTGTCAATAATCAAATAGTAGTTTATGACCACCAAGGAAGCTTTTTAAGGAAATTTGGTGATTATGGAGATGATCCTGGAGAATTTAAAACACCTTTGGCTTTAGCAATCAATAATCAAGATCAGATTTATGTAGTAGATACTGAAAATCATCGGATTCAAGTTTTAGATAAGGACGGGAAATATCTTTTTGAATTTGGTGAAGAGGGTAGCGCTAAAGGTGAACTTGAACGTCCTATTGGGATAACGATTGGTAAGCAAGGACTAGTATATGTCACAGATCTTAAGAATCATCGGATCCAAGTATTTACTCAAAAAGGTAAGTTTATATGTCAAATTGGAGAATATGGGAGAGATGAGGGTCAATTTAAATATCCTGTAGGTTTGATAACAGATCCAGAATCAAATGATTTATATGTTATAGACACTCTTAATTTTCGTGTACAGATGTTTGAACAAGAGAATAAGAATACATGGAAGTTTGATGAGACTTTTGGGCAAGCAGGTAATAAGGAAGGGTCTTTTGCTCGACCTAAAGATATTGCTATCGATAATCAAGGTCGAATATATATTACAGATAGCTTTTTAGGTTTGGTTCAAGTACTTGATGATGATGGAGAATTTATATTTAAGATTGGAGGTGAGACTAAAAAACCATTATTTGCACAGGCGCTTGGGATTTTTATTGATAATAGGGATAATCGTTTATATGTCACTGATCGAGGGCATAACCAAATTCAAGTCTACAAGATTACAGATGTAGAATAGTTGATAATTAATAAGGAGGAGTGATAGTGAGGAGATTAATTATATTTTTATTTATAATTATACTTATTTTTAATGTCGTACCTTTATTTGCGAGTCAACCTAAATCTGTAGGTCATCCATTGAATGGTTGTTCAAGTTGTCATGTTCCCCATGGTGCTGGGGGAGATAGTTTATGGCCTTTTGCACCTCAATTGAAGACTAAAGAAGGTACAGAATTATCTTCAATTACTGCTTTATGTTATAGTTGTCATGATGGAACTATTACTAATAAAGGGAAGCATTTCTTTGAAAAGGATGGAAGTACTCATCCGATAGGAATCAAACCATCTAATTTAGTTAATATTCCAGATAATTATTCTGTAGATTCAGAAGGACGAATGACTTGTGCTACTTGTCACAATCCTCATAAGTCTAATACAAAGAATTATTTAAGGATTTCAAATAAAGGTGGAGCTCTTTGTTTATCCTGTCATCAAAATAAAGGGGAATAATTTAAAGAATTAAGTAGTTAACTACTTAATTCTCTTTTTTTATGTAAAAAATCGGAGATAAATTAAGTATTTGCAGGAAATTTTAAACAAATATCGAAATTTTAAATATAAGAGGATATAAGGGAGGGGAAGGCGACATGAAAAAACAGAATTTAACACTAAATGAATATATACCAATTGAAACTACATATTATGGTCGAAAGTGGTATTTTATAATAGTTAGCCTAGGCCTTTTTTTAGTTTCACATGATCCTCAGATATATGATAAGCTCTTTTGGTTAATTCTTTTTACATTGGTAATAGGTCACTTTATATCTTATTGGTTCATGGATAAATTAAAGCAAAATAATGATTATAATATCTTATGGTATTTTTCTTTTATAATAGACTTAAGTCTTGTAGGGTTGTTCATAGCATATTCAGGTGGTTTAAAGAGTCGTTTTATAATAGCTTATGGGATTTTGATGGTTAATGCTGGAGTTGTAAGACCTAATTTAAAAGAAGTGATTTTGAATGGGATTTTAGGACATATCTCTTTTGTAGTTACTCTCTTATTATATTATAAAGATTGGACCTTTTATATTACTGGTGATTTTTGGGTTGAATGTTTATTAATTAGTGGAATATTTATTAATGTTGCATTGGCTACTCAAGTTATTCAACAGCAAAAATGTCAATTAGAAGAGGCTAAAAAGGATGTAGAAGAGTTAGCAAGTGATTTGCAAAAATCGAATAAAGAGTTAGAAGAGCTATCCTATACAGATGAAACAACAGGAATACATAATCACCGGTATTTTCAGGAACAGCTTAAAGATGATATAGAACGTTGTAAACGCTATGATTATCCCTTATCTATCTTAATGCTAGATTTAGATAATTTTAAAGTGCATAATGACACTTTTGGACATCCACACGGAGATCAAATATTGGCTAAAATAGCACAGATTTTAAAAGATAATATCAGAGGAAATGATGTAGCTGCTCGCTATGGTGGAGATGAATTTTCCATTATTTTAATTCATGCAGGAGAAAAGACTGCCTTAAAGATTGGAGAAAGAGTAAGACAAGCAGTAGCAAGCCATAAATTTAAAGGAGAAGAGGAGCTAAATACAACTTTGACTACTTCTATTGGACTAGCTGTTTATCCTCAGGATACAGATTCAATGTGTGAGTTAGTTAATCGAGCGGACCAGGCTCTTTATAAAGCTAAGGCACAAGGGAAGAATATTCTTAAGTCTTATTCACAAATAAGAAGCACTAATTATAATGGTGGTGATCAAGATGCTAAAACAGGCTAAGAGAGTTTTAGAAAGTTTAATTAAATCACGAATAAACATGAAGGATATACATTGTAAATGTTTCTTTTGGATATTAAACTTTATTTTCTTACTCATTTTAGCAAACGGTAGTTTATCGACTTCTATAATAAAACAATTACTACTATTATTAGGTTTGAATATTATTTTATTAACTTATTATTATTTTAGTTGTAGAATGAATTGTAGTCATACAGCTTATAAAGATCAAATTATCCAATGTATTTCTTTTGCTTTAGATTTATCTTTTGTGTCAGTTTTAATTTTCCATTCAGGTGGTTTAAAAAGCCCTTTCATATTAGCTTATGTTTTATTATTAGTTAGTGCAGGTGCCAAACGTCATAGAATTTCAGAAGTAATTCCAACTGGTATCACTGGCTATGTAATATATACAATTACATTATATCTTTATTATAAAAGTTTTAGCTTTTATTTTACTCCAAAGTTCTGGATACAATCATTATTATTAGGTGGGGTATTTATTAATGTAGTAGGTGTCACCTGGGTACTAAATAATCAGACGCAGCAACTTAGAAATGCTAAGGAAGAAGCTGAAAATTTAGCTAAAGATTTAACTGAAAGAAATGAAGAATTAGAGCGTCTTTCAATTACTGATATGGTGACTGAATTATATAATTTCAAATACTTTAATGAGCGTTTAAAAGAGGAGTTTCAAAAAGCTAAAGAAGGTAATTATAAGTTGGGTTTAATTAAAATTGATTTAGATGATTTTAAAGAATATAATGATTATGTAGGTATGCAGCAAGGAGATGAAGCTTTATATCAAACTGGAAAGATATTAAAAGAATTGACTAGGGATAGTGATATAGTAACTAGGTTAGGAGATGACGAGTTTGGTATAATAATGATAGATATTACAGAAGATTCAAGTAAAAAGCTTGCAAGGGAAATTAGAGAAAAAGTTTATGACTATCAATATAAAGGAGAAGAAAATCTGACATCAGGGGTATTAACGGCTTCTTTAGGATTAGCTATTTATTATGGAAATATTAATTATAGTGAAGAGTTAATTGATAAAGTAAATGAAGCATTATATAAAGTAAAACTTTCACATAAAAATAATATTAGAGTGTATACTTCAGTCTTTGAAGATTTAAAGAAAGAATTAGATGCAGCTGAGGGAATCACTTCAAATATGATTAATACTTTAAGGATCTTATTAACAATAATTAATGCAAGAGATCGATATACATATGGACATTCAGAAAGAGTAATGAAATATGCGTTAGCAATTGGAAAAGAAATGTCTTTAGATGAAGGGGTATTACAGAGGTTAAGATATGCTGCTTTTTTACATGATATTGGTAAGATAGATATTGGCCATGATGTTTTAAATAAGAAAGGAAGACTAAATGATACTGAATGGGATTTAATCAAAAATCATCCTACTTTTGGTGTTAATATTATAGAACCGTTAGAGGGATTAGATGATATTATTCCAGCGGTTATGTATCATCATGAACGATATGACGGAATGGGTTACCCGGAAGGATTAAAAGGTAATAAGATTCCATTATTAGCTAGAATTTTAGCTGTAGCTGATAGTTTTGATGCTATGACGACTAATCGACCATATCGCGCTGCTTTTGATTGTAAAGAGGCAATACAAGAGCTAGAATCTGAAAAAGGAGAACAGTTTGATCCTAATATAGTAGATGCTTTTAAGGAAGTAGTCAACCAAGTTTACGAGAATGCAAAACTTTGTGTCTCTTAATATATCTAGATATTCAAATAATAAAGGAAATTAAAATATTCTATTGAATATACGTAATATATACGGAAATTTTATAGTTAAAAGAGGGGATTTAATTGAAAAAAAGCAATTTATTATTAATCTGTTTGTTGATTATGATTATAATAACTTTATTTTCGCAGTTAGGTTTTGCTGAGGGGAATTCTGATCGTTGTAAACGGTGTCATGATGAAATAAAGGAGAATTGGGAAGAATCAACTCATGAAGCAAGAGGAATTGATTGTTTATCATGTCATCAAACAAATATGAAAGTACAGCAACCTAAGGAACAACTTTGTATTAGCTGTCATAGTGCTGATAGTAAACAAACTAAAGAAAAAACAAGAATGCCACAACAGGAAATGGTTAAAGGCACAGGTGGTTTTGGAATAAAAGAATCGGCACCTAGTCTTATGTATGCTAGCGGTGTTGCATGTATAGACTGTCATATGCCCAAAGAGCATGATCATATTTTTGAAATTGACACAAATGAAGATGAACCAGTTGCTTGTATTTCTTGTCATACAGGTTTTCAATTAAATGATATGCAAAGGCAGATAGATAGATGGCAAAAAGAGACTAATAATTTAATGAAAAAAGTTGAAAAACTTTTAAAGGAAAAGAAAGTATTAAGGAATCGGAAGTTATACCAAAGAGCTGAGTTTAATTATAAATTTATTAAACAAGATGGTAGTGAAGGAGTGCATAATCCTGAGTATACTCAAGAATTATTAGAGGTTACTTATCAAATGTTAAAAAAGCTTTAAATTAATTAGCTGATTTTTAAGACCAGTTTATAGCTGGTCTTTTTTATATTTAGCAAGGAGTCTGGCCATTATACTAGAAATAATAAATAGAATTCAAAAGTTAGCATAGAATAGAATTGAGTCATCAAAATAATTAAAGATTTAATATGAAAGGAGTAATTATATGCCTTCATTTTTAGATATTGATAAGGATTTGCATCTAACTGATTTGGTAGATGTAGATATCCTACAACAAATCCAAGATAGATTTTCTGAAGCTACAGGATTAGCAGCTATTATAGTTGATCAGGAAGGTGTCTCTGTAACTCAGCCTAGTAAATTTTCTAAAATTTGTTCTTTAGTTAGGGGGACCGATGAAGGAGAGAAGTCTTGTTTAAAGTATTCTATTTCTTTAGAAACTAAGTTAAAGGGTGAACCATCAGTATATCATTGTCATATGGGGTTTATAGATTTAATAGCCCCAATAGTAGTAGCAGATGAATGTTTTGGTTCAGTAAAATGTGGTCAAATTTTACCTAAGGAACCAGATGATAAAATGATTAATCAAATTGGCAAACGTATGAATAATTTAGGAATTGAAGATGTGGATGTAGAGGAACTACTACAGGAGATGAATCTCGTTCCTCAAGCCAAAATTAATGCTGCTGCTGATTTATTATCTCTTTTAGCTAATTATATTGTGGAGATGGGCGCTACAACGTTAATTCAAAAACAGTTGCACCTTAAGAATTATCAATTAATGCAGGAAATTAATAATAGAATAGAGGTAGAGAAGAATTTACAACAGGCTGAATTGAAGGCTTTACAATCACAGATGAACCCACATTTTTTATTTAATAGTTTAAATGTTATAGCTAGATTAGCATATCTAGAAGGGGCAGATGAAACTAAGGAAATGGTACATTCTCTTTCAGACCTTTTACGTTATAGTTTGCGTAGAGAGGAGATAGTTACTTTAAGAGAAGAACTAAAGTACATTAAGGATTATATTAAGATTCAAAAAGCTAGATTTGGTGAAAAAATGGAATTTACTATTGATGTAGATAGCTCTCTATTTAGGTATAAGATTCCGTTTATGAGTTTACAACCTCTTGTAGAGAATGCTATTATTCATGGTTTAGAACCTAAGGGTGAAGATGAAATAATTAAAATTTTAAGTGAGGAAGACGATGATAAATTAACTATAAAAATTATAGATAATGGTATAGGTATTGAAGAAGATAAGATTCAAGAAATTATTGAATGTAGAGAAAGGAAGGTAACAGAGACTCATACTTCTGGTATGGGAATTAATAATGTTCATCAACGATTACAGCACTATTACGGCCCTAAATATGGAGTAAAAATTTATAGTGATAAAGGTAAAGGAACAGAGGTTCATATCTCATTCCCAAAGTTACTAGAAGCTAGGGGTGATGGCGATGTATAGAGTATTAATTGCTGATGATGAATATTTAGAAAGAGAAGTAATGAAGAAAGTAATTACTGAGGAGGTAAAAGAACTAAGATTAATAGGAGAAGCTAGTGATGGAGAAGAGGCATTGGAAGTGGTTAAAGCAGAAAGACCAGATATAATTTTAATGGATATTAAGATGCCCAATTTAGATGGATTAGAGGCAACTAAAGAGATTATTGAATTTTATCCTGGAACTAAGATAATAATGATAACAGCTTATAATGAATTCGATTATGCTCAACGAGCCATAAAATATGGAGCTGTAGATTATTTATTAAAGCCAGTCAAGCTTGAAAAGATAGTTGAAGTATTGAAATGTTTAATAATAAAGATTGAGGAAGAGAAACTTTATAATCAATTAGTAAAGCAAAGTCATGATGATTCAGAGGAGAGTGCTAGCTTTCATAAAGAATTCTTCGCTAAAGAAAAGAAATTATTCGAGTTGGTTAAAGAGGGCGAAGTTGATAAGATAGAAAAATTTGTAGAGCGCTTATTAAATATAATACGCACAAAAGATTATTCATTAGTAAAATTTAAAATTAGAATTATTGAATTTTTAGTTTCGCTTTCTAGAACAATTAATCAAGAAGCAGAAATAGAAATATGTCATTTTTATTTTGATGAATTAATTAGTGAATCTGCCGAAATTAATTCAGTAGATCGATTTGCTGAATGGGTAAAAGATAAGCTTAAAATAGTTGTAGATAAAGTTTCAAAAGCTTATGATGAGATCGATGATAATGTAATTAAAAAGGCTACAAACTATATTCATAATCATTATAATCAAGATTTGACATTAAAGAAAGTAGCTAAAGTAGTTCACTTAAATAAATCTTATTTAAGTCACCTTTTTAAAGAGGAAATGGAAGAAAGTTTTACTAATTATTTGACACAAGTCAGATTAAAAAAAGCGAAGGAAATCTTGAAAAAATCTAAAGATAATATTACTGATGTGGCTAATCAAGTAGGATACCAAAATGCTAATTACTTTAGTCAAGTATTTAAAAAAGAATTTAATTTAACTCCGACTCAGTATCGTAAACAGGATAAATAATATGTGATCTATTTTATATAACTTGTTAGCAGAATCAGTTATAATATATATAAAGCTTTTAAAGTCAGTAATAATTAACAAGAGGAGGAATTCTTGGTGAAATTAGATCATCAATTAGACGAGTTTTTGGCAGAACTAGAGTCAGCTAACCCTACTCCTGGAGGAGGAAGCACATCGGCATTAGTCGGAACATTTAGTGCTACTTTGGCTAAAATGGTATGCAATACTACTTTACGAAAAAGAGAAGATAATAAAATTATTAATTATTTAAATGAATTAGAACGAATGAAAAGTGAATTAAGTAATCTAATACAAGCTGATATAGATGCTTATCAGCTTGTAGTATCTGCTTATAAAGATGGAGATCCAGAATTAATTAATGATAGAATGATTCAAGCTACTGAAGTTCCTTTATCGATTATGGATCAGACATTAAAATGTTTGGAAATTATGGTGGAGTTAATGGAATTGATTAATTATACAGCTCTTGGTGAATTAGGAACAGCTGTTCATTTAGCGGAAGCAGTAATTAATTCTGTTGGATTAATAGTTGAGATTAATTTAAAGTTAATCGATGATGAAGAATACTGTAATAAAGCTACAAGTTTATTAACAGATAGGCTAGATAATAGTCAAGAACTAAGGAATAAAGCAATATTAATATTAGAAAAACGACAAAATTAAAATTTTATATAATTTTTAATATATATTTTCTTGACAAAATAAAGCAAAGATGTTATTATTATATTGAAAATGATAAACATTATCAATAAATTTGGTTTCTACATATTCTTAAGTAATTTTTTTGTATACTATTGATAATGATTTTCATATTTAAAGAAGTTTAGTCTTAGAAACGCTTTATTTTTAAATAATAATGAGAATGGTTATCATAAATGAAAGGAGAGATTGATATGACTTTAGCTGAAGTTAACAGAGGAGATACATTTCAAGTGAATTCTATACCAGATACAAAGGTGAGAGCACAAGCATTTAGATTTGGGATTTCAGAAGGAGCTCAGGTATCATGTGTAGAGAAGGTTCCAGGAGGACCGGTTATTTTACAAAGAAATCTACAAGAGATTGCTGTTGGAAGAAGATTAGCAGAAAAAATTAAAGTCGTGAAGTAAGCAAGGAGGATTAAATGATGGATTGTTGTAATATAAGTCAGCAAGTTGATATACCTGAAGGTGCTAAAAAAATTGTTTTAGCAGGTAACCCTAATGTTGGTAAGTCGATATTCTTTAATGATTTTACAGGTGTGTATGTAGATGTATCAAATTACCCAGGAACAACATTAGAAATTAGTTCAGGAAAGTATCAAGATGATGTAGTAATAGACACTCCAGGAGTCTATGGAGTTTCTTCATTTAATGATGAAGAGATTGTTGCTAGAGATGTAATTGCTTCAGCAGATATAGTAATTAATATTGTTGATGCTATGCATTTAGAAAGAGATTTGTTCTTAACTCAACAGATTATTGATATGGGTATTCCTACGATAGTAGCCTTAAATATGATGGATGAGGCTGAAAAGAATAATTTGGAGATTGATATTGATAGATTAAGCGAAGAATTAGGAGTACCAGTTATTCCTACAGTTGCCCCAAAAGGTGAGGGGTTAGATGAAGTAAAGAATGCAGTAAATAAAGCCGAAGTAGGTAAAAGTAGCCTGCAAAATGAGGATAAGTTAGAAAAATTAAGTCAAAAGATTGGAAATAGATCTGAAGCTTTGTTGGTGTTAGAGGGTGATTCAAATGTTGCTGCTAAAAACAATCTAGAACCTTTAAATAATAGAGAAAAAATTTATAAAAATCGAAGAGAAAGAATTAATCAAATAGTAGACGCAGTTGTAACTAAAGTAAGTGAAGGGACTAACTTTAGAACATTATTAGGTAGATGGATGGTTAGACCATTAACAGGGATTCCAATTTTATTAGTAGCATTATATGGGTTATATGAATTTATAGGAGTTTTTGTTGCTCAGACTGTTGTTGGTATTACTGAAGAAACTTTATTTATTGGTACATATGAGCCGTTTATTAAATCTCTTATAGGAAATATAGTACCTCAGGCTTCATTAATTGGCCAGTTATTGATTGGTGAATTTGGACTATTAACGATGGCCATTACTTATACTTTTGGTCTATTACTTCCGTTGGTTATTGGTTTTTATCTCTTTTTAGCAATATTAGAGGATTCAGGTTATTTACCTCGGATTGCAACTTTAGTCGACCGAGTATTAACTGCTTTAGGAATGAATGGACGTGCTATTATTCCTATGCTTTTAGGGTTTGGTTGTGTAACTATGGCTACGATTACAACTAGACTTTTAGGTTCAAAGCGGGAGAGGATTATTGCAGTATTCTTGTTAGGCTTAGCAATTCCTTGTTCGGCTCAAATAGGAGTAATTGCAGGTTTGATTTCTCCATTAGGTGCTAAATACTTTATAGTTTATGTAGGTACGCTTCTTGCTGTTTATGTTTTAGCCGGTACTTTCTTAAATAAAGTATTACCTGGGGAATCTACGGATTTATTAATTGATTTACCACCGCTTAGAATACCGAGATTAGGTAATATTTTACGTAAAACTTTTATTAAGTCAAAGTCTTTCATTAAGGAAGCAAGTCCAATATTTGCGATTGGTGCTGTAGTAATTACTTTAATGCAAGAATTTGGATTATTAACAGCTATTCAGGATGCTGTTTCTCCTATTACAGTTGGTTGGTTAGGTTTACCTAAAGAAGCTGCCACTGCATTTATAATGGGAATAGTTCGTCGTGACTTTGGAGCTGCTGGTTTAAATGCTTTAAGTATGTCAGCTGCTCAAACAACGGTTTCTTTAATTACAATTACCTTATTTGTACCGTGTATTGCGGCTATGATGATCATGGTTAAAGAGCGAAATTGGAAAGAATCTATAGCAATTTGGTTTGGGAGTTGGATTATAGCATTTGGTGTAGGTGGAATTGTTGCTCAATTATTATAAAGTTTAGATAATAACAGGTTAGTCATTATAACTAGCCTGTTTATTCACTTCAATCAAAATCACATTTTTATATATCGCTTTTGAGTTTTAGCACTTTATTTTTTGCGCATTAGTGATAATGACTTTCAGTATCATTATGAAGTTAATCTATTAAGAGATTAAGGAGGGATTTTATTGTCGAATAGCAATAAGAAGAGGTTACTAGTAATTTTCTTAACTATGACTTTATTAGTAACAGCCTTTACTCTGACCAGTTATGCAGCTGTTTCCTGGCAGGAGGTTGTTAATGATGTTAAAGTTAGAGTTACTAAAGGTTTAAGTCAGTATAAGAATGGTAATTTAAAAGCTGCTAAGAAAAGTATCACTGATGCTTACTTTGGACCTTTTGAAGGAGAAGAAATGGAGCAGGCAATTCAAAGGAATATAGGTAGTCAGAATGCGTTTAAAGTGGAGTATATGTTTACACAGATGAAGAAATTGATGGATAAAGGTGCTTCTCAGCAGGAAGTTGAACAGATGGCTACTATGTTAATTAAGGAATTAAAGGTGTATGCTACGCAGTTAGACAAAGTGGCACCACGAGAGAAAAGTAGTCCTTTTGGTCAATTTATCTATTCATTCTTAATTATAGTACGAGAAGGATTTGAAGCTATCTTAATTATAGGTGCTATAATTGCTTATCTAATTAAGTCTGGTAATAGGGATAAGGTTAAAGCTGTACATGGTAGTACTGGATTAGCCATTGTGGCTAGTATTGTAACAGCAATTTTACTACAATTTGTATTTAAGATTAGTGGTGTTGGTCAGGAGATATTAGAGGGAGTTACAATGCTGTTGGCTATGGTAGTCTTATTCTCAGTTAGCTTTTGGTTAATTAGTAAGGTAGAAGCTAAAAAATGGGAGGAATATATTCAAGGTAAGGTAGAAGACTCCTTGACTACTGGTAATAGCTTTGCTCTTTGGTCTGCTGTCTTCTTAGCAGTCTATCGAGAAGGGGCAGAAACAGTTCTCTTTTACCAAGCATTAATAGCAGATGCTGATAAAAGTAGTTATGGGATGATTGGGTTAGGTTTCTTGGTAGGTTGTGTGGCTTTAGTAGCAATCTATATAATCGTTAGATACGGTAGTGTTAAATTGCCTTTAAAGCCATTCTTTATTGGTACAAGTACTCTTTTATATTATTTAGCTTTCGTTTTTGCTGGTGAAGGTATTAGAGAGCTACAAGAGGCAGGAGTAATTGGGCTAGGGAAGATTGAAACTGTACCAACGATTAGTTGGTTAGGAATCTATCCAACTTGGCAGTCATTGAGTTTACAAGCACTTTTAGTTTTAGTAGCAGTGATTGGTTTAGGTTACTATTTCTTAGGTAATGACCAAGATAAAGTAGTAAACTCATAGGTGAAGTATTAGGATCTGGTAATTGATTATGTAAGAGAATTAATTAATAAAATTAGGAGGTATTTAAAAAATGAATTTAGTAAAGAAGAAAGTATTAATTACAACGATGATGATGGTGTTTTTACTGACAGGAATGGCGACAAATGCCTATGCATTTACGGAGTATCCAATAGGTGAGGAAAAGATAATTAAACAAATGAAGATTGCAGCAGTATATTTTCAGTCAGTTCCGATGGAACCGGAAGCTAAAGCAGGAGTAAGTGAAAATAAATCTGATATTCATATAGAAGCAGATATTCATGCTGTAATGAATAACCCTTATGGTTTCGGTTTTGGAGCATGGGTTCCGAACTTAACTGTAGATTATAAATTAGAAAACTTAGACACTGGTAAAGTACAAGAAGGAAGCTTTATGCCAATGGTTGCTAGTGATGGTCCACATTACGGATCTAATATTAAAATGATGGGAATTGGTAATTACAAGCTTACATATATAATTCATTCTCCTGCTAAACAAGACTTCTTACAGCACGTAGATAAAACAACAGGTGTTAAAAAGCGATTCTGGAAGAAACCTATTAAAGTTAGTTGGAAATTCACTTATACAGGGAATATATAAAGGATTAAAATAATTTACTAAATACCTTAGGCTAAAGGAATTCTTATTCCCTTAGCCTAAGGGTTTAGTCATTTAGAAGGAGAGGGGAGTATATGCTAGAGACTTTAATTTTTACTTTAAAAGATGGGATTGAGCTAGTTCTTTTAAGTTGGATACTATTTGGATTTATATATAAGATTAGACAGAAAAGATTAAATTTATTTGGATATGGAGCTTTAATTTTAGCTTTACCGTTTAGTATATTATTAGCTTATTCGTTAGTTAATCTCACAATTGAGAAAGAGATTGAAACTTTTTTTGCCTTTAGCGGTTTTATTCTAACTTTATTAATGACAATATGGATTTGGTGGCAAAGCTTTAGTTACAACAAGAGTTTAGTTCAGCAAGAAAAGAAGATAATTAGAAAAAGTTCACTATTATCTAAAGTTTTAGTGTCGCTCTTCATTTTATATTTAGGAATTAAATTTGAGACTAAGTTAATTCTGTTTCCAAAGCAAATCAAAATTAATAGTATGTTAAGTACTACTTTTAATACAGAATTATTATTAAAATATTGTGGTGGAATTAT
The DNA here is from genome assembly GCF_900167185.1 of Selenihalanaerobacter shriftii. NCBI lineage: Bacteria > Bacillati > Bacillota > Clostridia > Halanaerobiales > Halobacteroidaceae > Selenihalanaerobacter > Selenihalanaerobacter shriftii. The sequence goes on along the minus strand of NZ_FUWM01000007.1, from coordinate 117,707 downwards.
AGGGATTGGATTAGCGCTTAGCTTTGGTTTTATATTAATTAAAGCTCACAAGAAGATGAATTTTAAACAGAGTAGGAATCTTGTTGCTGTTCTGTATTTAGTTAGTTTAATACGTCTTGCTATTTTAGGACTCTATGGATTAATGTTGAAAGGAGTCATTTCTGTAACACCTGAGTTCATTTCATTGTTAGCGCCATTTTATAATAATATAAATAAATTCTTTTACATATTTTTAGCAGTCATTACAGTAGGGTTAACTATTATTGCTTTCAAAAAAGAAGATAGAACTTTAGATAAGAATTTGAATCCGGCTCAACAAAGAAATGTTAAGGCACAGATTCGTAATAAGGACCGTTGGATTAGAGCTAGTGTAGTAGCTGTTATATTCTTTATAGCACTATTAGGCTTAAATTATTTCTATGCTAATGGTACCGTTCAATTGGTACCAGCTATTGCTTTAGAACCTGAGGCGGATGAGTTTGTGATTGCTAAAAAAGATTTAGCTGATGGGAAATTACATCGTTATTCATATGAAACTAAGCAAGGAACAATAATTAAATTCTTTTTAATTAAGAAGGCAAAGGATGCCTATGGTGTGGTCCATGATGCTTGTGAAATTTGTGGTAGTGCTGGTTATTATCAGAAGGATGACCAGGTTATCTGTGCAAACTGTGATGTGGTTATGAATAAGCTTACTATCGGTTTTCCAGGAGGTTGTAACCCAATTCCTATGAAGTATAAAAGTGATAAGCAAAGAATTAAAATTAAAGTTAATGAGTTATTAAAGAGGGAAGGTTTATTTTCCTAATTAGGAGGGACATACATGTTCTTAAGAATGATTAAGCGATCATTTAGTAAAGGGTTAAAATCGAAATTACTAGCTATTGTAGCTATAGCTTTTGGTGCTTCATTAGCTACTGCAATGTTTAGTGTTTCATTAGATATTGGTGATAAGATTAATAATGAACTAAAGTCATATGGTTCGAATATTGTAGTTCTTCCAGAGTCTGAATCCTTACCAGTAGAGATTAATGGAGTTGATTTTAGCCCAATTACGCAAGGTAAATCATATATTAAAGAAGAAGATATACCGAAAATCAAGATGACTTTTTGGCGAAATAATATAGTTAATCTTGCGCCGTACTTAGAGGTTAATGGACAAATAGATAATGAAAAGATAGCTGTAGTAGGCACTTGGTTTAATAGAAAGACTAGAATTCCTACTGGAGAGAAGTTTAACTTTGGAGTGAAACATCTTAAATCTTGGTGGCAAGTACAAGGAGATTGGATTAAAGATGGAGGAAGTGATAATTCAGCTTTAATTGGACGTGAAATAGCTAATGCTTATAACTTGAATCCGGGTGATAGATTTAAAATGAAGTTTGATACTAACGATAGTAGTGTAACTGAATTGATAAAAGTACAAGGCGTTATCAATAGTGGAGGGAAAGAGGAAAGTAAAGTTTATTTACCTCTAGACTTTCTACAAAAGACAGTAGGTTTAGAAGGAAAGGTAGAAGAAATAGAAGTTAGTGCCTTAACGACACCGGTTAATGAATTAGCTAGAAAAGCACAAGCTAATCCAGATTCTTTGAGTAATGAAGAGTTTGAAAGGTGGTATTGTACTGCTTATATTAGTTCAATTGCTTATCAGATAGAAGAAGTGATTCCGGGTGTAGTAGCAAAAGAGGTAAGGCAGATTTCTCGTTCTGAAGGAGTCATTCTCAATAAGATAAAACTATTAATGTTATTAGTTACTTTAGCGGCATTAATAAGTTCAGGTTTAGGAATTTCTAGTATAATGACTACTAAGGTTTTAGAGCGTAAAAAAGAAATTGGTTTATTAAAAGCAATAGGAGGTAGTAATTTAGCAGTTATAGCATTATTTACAGTGGAGATTAGTTTATTGAGTATATTAGGTGGAATTTTAGGTTATGGTTTGGGCATTGGTTTTGCTAACTTAATTGGACAGCAAGTTTTTGGTACTGCTATAGCAGTTAAAATATTAGTCTTACCAATTATTCTAGTCTTATCTATTATTGTAGCATTATTAGGTAGTTTTTCACCGCTAAGAATTGCCTTGAAATTAGAACCAGCTGAAGTTTTGCATGGTTAAGAGAGGGGATATAGTGATGAGGAAGTTGAAAATGTTCTTAAGAATGGTAGGAAAAGCATTTAAAGAAAGAAAGTCACGAATTGCTATTGCTTTTTTTGCTATTGTAGTGGGAGTAGGTATTATTACCTCTTTATTTAGTGTTTATTACGATATAAGTATTAAGATGAGTAAAGAGTTAAGAGCTTACGGAGCAAATTTGATTTTAGCTCCTAAAACACAAGCAAAAAATAAAGATATGAATATACAGCAGTTAAATAAGGTAGTTAATAAATTTGATGAGGACAAGTTAGTAGGCTATAGACCTAATTTATATGGTATAGCAGAAGCTACTTCTAAGGGAGTTTTAGATGCTAAAAAACCGGTAGTTTTAGTTGGAACTTGGTTTGATCAGGTTAAGAAAGTCAATCCTTATTGGAAAGTGAAAGGGCAGTTATTGGCAAATAAAAAAATTAGTGATGAGATAGTAATGGGGAAAGAAGCAGCAAGGAAATTAGGCTATAATATTGGTGATCAAGTTACTATTTCAGTTGAGGAAACCGGTGAGAAGAAAGAGTTTATAGTGAGTGGAATCATTACTACTGGAAGTAAGGCAGATAGTCGAGTCTTTGTTAATTTGGAAGTGGCTCAAAGGTTATTAGATAAGCAGAATGAAATCGATATTGCTTATTATAGTCTATTAGGACAGAATTTAAATTCTAAGGTGACAAAGATTAATAAAACGCTAACGGGACTTGAGTTAAAAGCGATTAAAAAGATTGCTAGTTCAGAGGGTAAGATTCTAACTAAGATTAAATCGTTAATGTATTTAGTGGTTATGATTATACTCTTGTCAACTTTATTATGTGTTTCTACAACAATGATGACCATAGTTACTGAGCGTAAAGAAGAGATCGGACTTAAAAAAGCACTAGGAGCTGAAAATAGTAATGTAATTATTGAGTTCTTAACAGAGGCGGCTATTTTAGGAGGAATAGGTGGATTAGTAGGTTATGGCTTGGGTTTTCTAGGGGCTCAAGCTATTGGTCAGAGTGTCTTTGATTCATATATATCATTTAGATTTATGGTTGTTCCAGCCTCTTTCATTTTTGCAGTTTTAGTATCTTGTTTTGCTTCTATTATTCCAGTTAGAATGGTAGTTGATGTAGATCCGGCAGTCGTTTTAAAAGGTGAGTAATTAAAGGAGGTAGAATAAGAATGGGATTAATAACTTTAGAGAATGTTTCTAAAATATATGGTGAAGATGTTAGAGCGTTAGATAATGTTGATTTGGAGATTAAAGAAGGAGAGTGGGTGTCGGTTATGGGGCCTTCTGGCTCTGGGAAAAGCACAATGCTAAACCTGATTGGTTGTATGGACACTCCTAGCAAAGGGATTGTTAAGATAGATGATATAGATATTTCTGAACTGGATAAAAAAGAATTAACTAAGGTTAGAAGAGAGAAGATTGGCTTGGTATTCCAGCAATTTCATTTAGTACCGTATTTGACAGCTGTAGAGAACATAATGGTGGCTCAGTACTATCATAGTATGGCTGATGAAAAGGAAGCTAAACAAGCATTAGAAAAAGTGGGTTTAGGTCATCGCGCTAATCACTTGCCTAAAGAGTTATCTGGAGGAGAACAGCAGAGAGTCTGTGTAGCAAGAGCATTAATTAATTATCCTAAATTAATTTTAGCTGATGAGCCAACAGGAAACTTAGATAAAGAAAACGAGAATATAGTTTTAGATTTATTTGAAGAGTTACATACAAATGGTCATACGATTATGATGGTAACTCATGATCCAAAAGTTGGTAAATTAGCTGAACGACAGATAAATTTAGATCATGGTCAATTGTGATTGAGGTTAATGTAGATGGTTGAGGTACTTCAGCTTCCAATGAAGCAAAGACTAACTGTCATACTTTTGAGTCTAAATCTTAAATTTGATTTTAGTTTTAATAAACAAAGCTCCCTTATAGACAGGGGAGCTTTGTTTATTTCGGTTAAAAGTATACTTTACTAGCTCAATAAAGTTCATCCACTCTAACAAGATGATATATTATTACTATTTATCTAAAAAGGAGTTTTTATTAAACAATAATTAATTCTTCAGAAGATGTAGTTAGATTTTGAGGTCCATCTTCAGTAATTAGATATGTGTTTTCAATACCAATGGCGCCTAATTCTGGAATTAATAGTTTTGGTTCTAAGGCTATAGTCATTCCAGGTTCCAAATCAATGTCTAAACCATCGGCTAAGAAAGGAAATTCATTTAATTCTAAACCTACTCCATGACCTACAAATCTAACTTTATTCTCACCATGGCCCATAAAATAATCAGCTACATCTAATTCTTCAGCAAGCCTTTTTCCTTGCTCATAAATTTCCTGCCAGGTATGTTGAGGAAGCAAATACTCACTCAATTTATCTAGAAGTTCTACTGATTTTTCATAAGTTTCTTGCAAATATGCACTTGGTTCTCCTAATACAGCTAAACGAGTTTGATCAACATGATATCCATGATGGTTACTAACAAAGTCTATTACAATTGGTTCACCTTCGATAATTTTCTTTTTAGAAGAACCGATTCCAATACTAGCATGAATCCCTGGGCCTCCACATAAAGCATCAGTTTTAAGAGGAACTTCAGCATTATCACCACTAACACAAACACCTATCGGCATTTCGTTGGTTAAACCTCTCATTCTTATTCTACCAGGATGTCCTTGTAAGCGGAGGTGTTCTTCAATTATAGATGATAATTCTAATTCGCTCATGCCTTCTTGTAAGTTACTTTTTATTAAAGTAGGGATTTTCTTTAATTGATTGGCTGCTCTTTTCATTAATATAATTTCATAATCAGACTTAATCATTCTTGATTGTCGAATTACCGTTGTAATATTAACTAATTTATCAGCTTCTAATATATGTTGTAATTTAGTAGCAACCTGATATGATAATACATCTAATTCTAATCCTAATTCTTCTGGTAGCTCAATATCTTCTTGAGTTAAAATGTTTGGGATTTCCCGTGAGCTTTTGAATTCTATTATTTTTTTAAAACTAGATTCTGCTTGAGCTCGTTCACTACCGCGACGAACTAGTAATACTGGTTCACCTTCTTGTGGAATAAATAAGTATTCAGCTTGAATGGTTCCTGAAAAATAGTAGAGATCAGCATTTTGAATGATTACGGCTAGGTCTGTTCCTTTTTCTTTTAACTTCTCTTGAAAGCCTTCGATTCTATGAAACAACTCTTCTTGTGGTATTGTTTTCAAATTTTTCCCTCCTATGATAGAGATTTTAAGGTTAGTATACCATATTTGGTAGAATATTAAAATAATGATTTTCTTATCTTTAAGTTAAAATTATTTGTGATATAATAGAAAACAAGAGGAGGTTCTCATATGAGGAATTATGCTAAATTAAGCAAAAGATTAATTCATTGGATAAAAGAGAAAGTAGAAAATGCAGGTTGTCAAGGAACAGTTATAGGACTAAGTGGAGGAATCGATTCAGCAGTAACTTCAGTCCTATGTAGAAAAGCATTTCCTAATAATACTGTAGGGTTGATCTTACCTTGTTATAGTAATTCAAATGATGCTGAAGATGCTAAATTAGTTGCTAATCAATTCAATATTGGTGTAAAGGTTATTAATTTAAATGAACCTTTTGATGTATTATTATCAGAAATAGGAGTGGAAGAAAGTAAGAAAGAGGATAATATGGCTATAGCTAATATTAAACCTAGACTAAGAATGACCACTCTTTATTATTATGCTGCAAAATTAAATAGATTAGTAGTAGGTACTGATAATCGAAGTGAATTAAAGATAGGTTATTTTACTAAACATGGTGACGGTGGAGTAGATATAGCACCATTAGGAAATCTAGTTAAAACTGAGGTTAGAGAATTGGCAAAGTATTTGGGGATACCAGATAAAATAATTAATAAACCACCTTCTGCAGGTTTATGGGATGACCAGACTGATGAAGAAGAGTTGGGTATTACTTATAAAGAATTGGATCACTACATATTAACGGGTGAAGCAGAACCAAAAGTTAAGAGAAAGATAGAAGAATTAGATGCTAAAAGCTCACATAAATTAGGTTTACCTCCGGTACCAGAGTTTTAATAGGTGAATAGTTCCGCTTCTTGCTTAGCAGTTAGCAAATTAATTAATTAGAATAATTACTTAACTTCAGATTGTAGCTGTGATAAAGGCTTAAACTTAATTTTTTGTTTAATTTTAGGTCCATAATTCAAATTAATGATTCTATCGAAGTTATAGACTTCTTCTTCTTTATTTTCAAGATCTTTTATCTGTAAATATTCTAATTCTCCCCCTTTATCTTTAAAAATTATCAATTCTTTTATATTATTTTTAATTATTTTACCTCCGCCTTCAATAGTAATTTGTAAACCAGGATTTTTAATCTGTTTATTGTTTATTTTATTTAGTTTATAGCTTATTCCTAAAATAGCTAGAATTACACAGATAAAGATTAATAAGTTAGTTAGGTTCTTTTTCAATTAATTCATCTCCCTTCCTTTTCTTTCTTTATTTCTTGATTGAAAAAATAGTTCCTTTATTTCCCGGAATTTTACTTTTAATATTAAAGCGTTTTGCAGGATTTTACGCTTGTTATCTAGAAAACAAGCTAATAACAGTAAGTTTTTATTTTAGGAATTTAATATTAGAATTTTTAATAATATTAGGAAGGGAAATACCCTTTAATGGAATTAATACAAAATTTATTAAGAGAAAATATGAATTTAATTTATTTTATTTATGGTTTAGTCTTTTTTATGTTAGGGTTTACTATTTTACTTAAAAATAGAACTAATAGCGATTTTAGATTAGCTAATAGTCTTATCTTCTTAGCTGGTTTTGGGATCTTGCATGGGATTTATGAATGGGGATATATTTTTATCCCTCTGCAAGCAGATAGTCTTTCAACAAGTATTATTAATAAAATGCATATTTTAAGATTATTTATGGAGGCTTTTTCATATGTTTTTCTTTTCTATTTTGGAGTACATTTATTTGTAAAAACTAAACAAAAATCTAGGAGACTATTAACTATTCCTTGGATTTTATTGCTATTTTGGATGATACTATATGCTCATTTTGAATCTGAATTATTAACTATGAATGTGAATTCTTGCTCAAGTTTTGGAGATATATGGGCTAGATATTTATTAGCCTTGCCAGGTACAATTATAACTTGTTATGCCTTGGTTTTGCAGAAATCTGAGCTAAAGGCTTTGCATAAGGGTAAAATATTGAATAAACTTTATGGCTTTATAGCTCTAATGGGGTTATATGGAGTAGTAGCTGGTTTAATAGTACCAGAAGGTATATGTTTTTTATCTAAATATGTTAATAATGATACTTTTCTTGCTACATTTAACTTACCAGTGCAGATATTTAGAACTATCATAGGATTAGGGATGACATATTTTCTAATAGGGATTTTAGAAATTTATAATTTAGAATACTATCATATATTAGAAAAACTTAAGAAGGAAAAGGCAGTCTTAAAAGATAGACAGAGGATTTGTAGAAATTTACATGACGGGATTATTCAATCAATTTACGGGGTAGGTTTAGGGTTAGAACATATTTCATATTTGATTGAGGAGAATCCTCCTAAGGCTAAACAGAGAATTAATGATAGAATAAGTGATTTAAATTCTATTATTGGTGAACTTAGGAAGTATATTATGGATTTAAAGCCTAAAATTTTAAAAGAAGGATTATTTTATGAACTATTAAAAGATATATTGGCTAATTTTGATTCGAATGATATAGAAATTCATTTTGAATATAATCTTTCTAAAGAGACCAAGCTCTTCCCGCAACCATTGGATAATATTTATCATATTTTACAAGAAGGTTTAAATAATATTAAGAAACATTCACAAGCGAATAAGCTTTCTTTAAAGGTTTACGAAAATAATGGACTAATAATCAAATTAACGGATAATGGAATTGGGTTTAATCAAGAAAATATTAATGGTAAATCTGGGAAACAACAAGGCTTAAAAAATATAGAAGAAAGAGTTAAAGCATTAGATGGTGAATTTATATTAGATTCACTTAAAGAAGAAGGAACAGAATTGATAATCAAAATTCCTTATGAGGTGATAAAAAATGTCTGCAGTAAAAATAATGCTAGTTGATGATCATGAAGTAGTGAGAACTGGTTTAGCTGTTTTACTGGAGCGGAAAGCAGAGTTTGAAGTTGTTGCTCAAGCCGGTTCTGCTGATGAAGCTGTTAAGAAGGCAGCACAGCATGAACCTAATGTGGTACTGATGGATATTAGAATGCCATCAGGTAATGGGGTTGATGCCTGTCGGGAGATCTGTAATAATCATCCTAATATTAAAGTTGTAATGTTAAGTTCTTATGCAGAAGACGAGGCTATAGTTAAATCTATTATGGCTGGTGCTAGTGGTTATATATTAAAAGAAATAAATAGTCAAGAATTAATAGAAGCAATAGAAGCGGTTAGTCAAGGAGAATCATTATTAGATTCTAGAATTACTCAAAAGGTTTTAGAACATATGAGACACTCGGAGGATGAATTAGAGAAAGAGAATAAGTTAACTGATAGAGAAGAAGCAGTTCTTAATTTTTTAGCAGAAGGTTTAACAAATCGAGAAATTGCCCAGAGAATTCATTTAGCTGAAAAGACAGTTAGAAATTATGTAAGTAATATTTTAAGAAAATTAGATTTGAATAATCGAGTAGAGGCTGCAACTTATATTACTAGGAAAAGAATGAAGGAGAAATTACATAAACAGTTAGGGATTTAGATATAAATAGAATTTGATGTAAGACAAATGGGCTGCCATTTGTCTTTTTTAATATGCAAGTAAGTTAAAATTATTAAACTAAATCAAAATACAAAGTAGTTTTTTAGGAAATAATACTAAAAAGGAGTTAAAATTATGACCAAAATAATTATGATATTTATTGATGGACTAGGTTTAGGTCAAAACTCTAGTAAATTTAATCCACTAGTTGCTGCAAACACACCAGGTTTGAATCGTATATTAGGTGGTTTTGATTTAACTAAAGAGATAGGAAATCATAATTCAGAAATAGCTACCTTAATTCCTACAGATGCTTCTTTGGGTGTTGATGGATTACCACAAAGTGCTACTGGACAGACAGCTATTTTTACAGGAGTTAATGCTGCCCAAAAGCTAGGGAGACATATTAGTGGTTTTCCCACTCCTACTTTACAAAAGATTATTAAAGAGGAAAGTATATTTAAAAAGATTAATAAAATGGGTCTAAAGACCCATTTTATTAATACTTATACTAACGATTATTTTGAAAAGACAAGATATCATTCAGCGACTACATTGGCAGCCATGGCTGGAGGAGTAAGGTTTAATAACGTGGAAAATTTATTGTCTGGGGAATCATTATATCATGATCTTACTCAACAGATATTAATAAATAAAGGTTACGATTTACCTAAGGTTACTCCAAGGGAGTCAGCTTCTAGACTGGTTAATGCTACTAAAGAATATGATTTTATTCTATTTGAATACTTTCGATCAGATATTGTAGGTCATAAGCAGGATCTAGAAGAATCAATACAAGTTATTGAAGATTTAGATGAGTTTTTGTTGAATTTATTTAAACGCTTAGATTGGAATACTACTTTATTGGTGTTAACAAGTGATCATGGAAATATTGAGGATATTAGTTCTAAGACTCATACTAAAAATAGAGTGCCAACTATTCTTATTGGGGATTTTAAAGAAGAAATAAGGAAATCTATTTTTGATTTAACTGATTTAGCACCTATGATAGTTGATTCATTCAAAAGCATGTAAAATAAGTGTTAAATAACCTGACATTAACTTGACATACAATTCGATGTTTGTTACAATTGAAAAGAAGAATTTAGTGATTATATTTAAAAAGGTGAGAATGAAGATAATTAGGAGGTAAGAAGAATATGTCATTAACTAAGGAAGAAATTTTACAGAAATCAGAAGAATTGAATGTTAAGTTTATTAGATTACAGTTTACTGATATTTTAGGAATTACGAAGAATGTTGCTATTACAATAGAACAGTTAGAGGATGCTTTGGATGGCGAAATAATGTTTGATGGTTCCTCTATTGAAGGGTTTACTAGAATCCAAGAGTCTGATATGTATTTAAAACCTGATTACGAAACATTTACAATCTTTCCTTGGAGACCACAAGATGATGGTTCAGTAGCAAGATTAATTTGTGATGTTTATACTGCTGATGGAGAACCGTTTTCAGGTGGACCAAGAAATATTTTAAAGAAAGTAATCGAAGAGGCTGAAGAATTAGGCTATGAAATGTTTGCTGGCCCTGAACCTGAGTTTTTCTTATTTGAAACTGATGAGAATGGTGAGCCAACTACTAAAACTAATGATAAAGGCGGTTACTTTGATTTATCACCAGTAGATTTAGGCCATAATACAAGAAGAGATATTTCTTTAGCATTAGATGCTATGGGGTTTGAAGTAGAGGCTTCACATCATGAAGTAGCACCTGGACAGCATGAAATTGACTTTAAGTATGCTGATGCATTAAGAACAGCTGATAATATAGCTACATTTAAATTTGTAACTAAAGCTATTGCAAAAGATCATGGTTTACATGCCACTTTTATGCCAAAACCTATCTTTGGAGAGAATGGTTCAGGTATGCATGTTAATCAATCACTATTTCAAGATGGTGAAAATGCATTCTATGATCCAGAAGATGAACGTGGATTAAGTGAAATAGCTTATTATTACATTGGTGGTTTGTTAAAGCATGCTAAAGCTATTGCGGCAATTACTAATCCTACGGTTAACTCTTATAAGAGGTTAGTACCAGGTTATGAAGCGCCAGTTTATATCTCTTGGTCGGGTGCTAATAGAAGTGCTTTAGTTAGAATTCCAGCTTCTAGAGGTATTGGGACAAGAGTAGAGCTTAGAAACCCTGATCCGGCTGCAAATCCATATTTAGCTATGGCTGTTATGTTAAAGGCAGGATTAGATGGAATCAAGAATAAGATTGATCCCGGTAAAGAAGCGCTTGATAATATCTATGATATGACTGCATCTGAGAGGAAGGATGCAGGAATTGAAAGTCTACCAGGTGATTTAACGGAAGCAATCACTGAATTACAACAGAATGAAGTGATTAAATCTGCTTTAGGAGATCATACTTATAATCATTTTGTTAAAGCTAAGACAATAGAATGGAATGTTTATAAGACTCAAGTTCATCAATGGGAGTTAGATCAATATTTAGAGACTTTCTAAAAAATTAGAAACTTTCTAAAGAATTAGAAGCTTTCTAAATAAAATTCAGAGATATAATTAAAGTTATATGCGAGTATCTATTATAGATGCTTGCATATTTTCTATTTTAGAGTTAAAATTATTCATTTAATTAGGCAGGAAGCTTGATAATTAATAACGAAAAATATATTATATAGTTAATGAGTAATAATATGTAAAGAGAGTAAATCGTGTATTAATTATATTTAATTAATCTAGTAGGAAGTGGAGTGGTAGAGATGGTAGTTAAAATTGGGGTTCCTAAAACACTATCTTATTATGCTTATTATCCTTTGTGGGAGAAATTCTTTACTGAATTAGGAGCAGAGGTAATTCCATCCAAGAATACCTCTCGAAATATAATTGATGATGGGGTTAAGAAGACTGTTAATGATGCATGTGTTCCTATTAAGTTATTTCATGGTCATGTTTTAGATTTGAAAGATAGAGCTGAATATATTTTTATTCCAAGGTTAGTTAGTACTAACGGTAAGCAAGTTTATTGTCCTAAATTTTTAGGGTTACCAGATATGATTGAAAATAGTTTAGATGATCTACCTGAAATAATTGCGCCAAGGGTAGACTTAAGAGAAAGTGAGTTTGAATTATTTAAGGTTATCTATCGGGTAGGATCATTATTAACTAAGAACCCTTTAAAAATTTATTTAGCATTTAAAGAGGCAAAGGATTATTTTGCTAGGTTTAATCGTTTATTAAAGCAAGGGTATACATTTATAGAGGCAATGCAGAAATTAAAGGGAGATGATGTAAATTTAGACTTTAAACCTAATAAAGACTTACTGAAAGTAGCAGTGTTAGGTTATCCGTATATTCTTTATGATCCATATGTTTCAGTTGGAATGATACAAAAGTTAAGAGAATTTGGATTAGAAGTAGTTACAGCTGATATGTTAACTAAAGATCAGTTAGATAAGCAAGGTCATAAATTAAAGAAGCCACTCTTTTGGACATTTAGTGATCAAATAGTTAAAGCAGGATATCATTATTATGAAACTGGGGAGATAGATGGTTTGATTCACATAACAGCTTTTGGATGTGGTCCAGATTTCATGGTAAATAAATTATTACAATTAGCTGCTAAAGATAGAGAAGATATAGCTTTTATGACTTTAACTATTGATGAACATACTGGTGAAGCAGGGTTAGTCACTAGATTAGAAGCATTTGTAGATATGTTAAAGCTAAGGAGGGAGCGGCAATGCAGGTAACTTTTCCTTATATGGGGACATCTAATATTGTTTTTAAATCTATCATGGAAGAACTAGGACATGAAGTTATTGTTAAACAGCCTAGCAAAAAGACATTAAGTTTAGGTGCTAAATATGCACCAGAATTTGCTTGTGTACCTTTTAAAATATTGTTAGGAACTTATATAGAGTCATTAGCAGAAGGGGCTAATTTAATAATAACTTCTGGTGGTAGAGGGCCATGTAGAGCTGGACATTATGCTCAATTACAAGAAAAAATCTTGAAAGATTTAGGATATGAATTTGAAATGGTAGTCTTTGAGGCCTTGACTGATAGCTTTAAAGGTTTCTTTAATAATATTCGAAAAGTTGCTGGACCACATTTGTCTTGGTGGCAAATATTTAAGTTAATCAAGAAGGAATGGTATAGGTTAATGGTTTTAGATGAGGTAGAACGGTTAAGTCATAAAGTTCGTCCCCGAGAGCTAAAAAAAGGGGACACGACTAAAGCATTTGCTAAGGTTAAAAGAGTCCTTACAGCCGCTAACACTAAAAAAGATATTAAAAATGCTAAAGAGAAGAGTTTGCAATTATTAAATGATGTTCCTCAAGATCATAATTATGATCCTTTGAAAATAGGCATTATTGGAGAGATATATGTTGTTTTAGAGCCGTTTGCTAATCTAGAGATTGAAAAGACTTTAGGTGAGATGGGAGTTGAAGTAGATCGTTCAATTTATTTAACTGGATGGACTAAAGATCATACTTTCTTTATGCCAGGAGAAGATGAAGTGGTTAAAGCTGCTAAGCCTTACTTAGATCAGTTAGTAGGTGGTCATGGGCAAGATTCAGTGGGGAATACTATCTTATATGCTCAAAATGATTTTGATGGAGTAATTCAGTTAGCCCCATTTACTTGTATTCCGGAGATTGTAGCCAAAAGTATTTTGCCTCAGGTTAGTAAAGACAGGAATATTCCTTTTTTAACTCTATTTTTAGATGAGAAAACAGGAAAGGCAGGGGTTAATACGCGTTTAGAAGCATTTATTGATCTATTAGCTAAAAAAAGAGATAAAACGGGGGAGAAGATTTCATGAAAGGATATCTAGGAATAGATGTTGGTTCAGTTAGTACTAATTTAGTTGTGATAGATTCTAAAGGTGAAGTATTAGATAAATTATATTTACGTACTCAAGGGCAACCAATTGATGTTGTGCAGAGAGGTCTAAAAAAGCTTAAAACAAGATTGGCCGATGAGCTAGAGATTAGAGGTATAGGGACTACTGGTAGTGGTAGAAACTTAACCAGTGTAATAGTTGGAGCAGATACAGTTAAGAATGAAATTACGGCACATGCTGTAGCTTCATCTCATATTGTGCCAGATGTTCAAACAGTTTTAGAAATCGGCGGACAAGATTCAAAGATAACTATTCTAAGAAATGGAATAGTAGTTGATTTTGCTATGAATACTGTCTGTGCTGCAGGAACAGGGTCATTTTTAGACCAACAGGCTGCTAGATTAGGTATTCCTATTGAAGAGTTTGGAGATATGGCTTTGAAATCAGAAAATAAGGTTAGAATTGCTGGAAGATGTTCGGTCTTCGCAGAGTCTGATATGATTCATAAGCAGCAGATGGGACATAGTTTAGAAGATATTATTGCCGGATTATGTGAGGCATTAGTTCGTAATTATCTCAATAATGTAGGGCAAGGTAAAGACATATTAGCTCCTGTTGTCTTTCAAGGAGGGGTAGCAGCTAATGCTGGGATTAAAGAGGCTTTTGCTGAAGAATTAGAAACTGAGATTATAGTTCCTAAACATCATGATGTGATGGGGGCTATTGGTGCAGCATTATTGGCAAAAGAAGAGGTTGCTAAAAAAGGTGGAAAGACTGACTTTAAAGGCTGGAATGTAACAGAGATAGATTATACTCCAGCTAGCTTTGAATGTGATAATTGTGCTAACTTATGTGAAGTAATAGAAATTAGAATGAATGGAGAATTAGTTTCTCGTTGGGGATATAGATGTAATAGATGGGATTTAGCTTAAGTTTATTCAAGTATGTATTTTCTCTTAATCAATTGTTAATAATAACCATAAAATTAATGATTAATTAGGAGGAGAGATGATGAAGGTAACATTTCCCCAGATGGGGAGCTTAAGCATTCCATTACAGAGTTTTTTAAGAGATCTTAAGATAGATATGATAGTTCCACCGCCATTAACCAAAAGAACGTTAAATTTAGGAACTAAATATTCTCCAGAGTCAGCATGTTTACCCTTTAAATTTGTGTTAGGTAACTTTATTGAAGCATTAGATTTAGGAGCAGATGCTTTAATTATTGCTGGGGGTAATGGTCCGTGTCGTTTTGGGCATTTTGGAGAACTAGCCAATGATATTTTGAAGGATTTAGGATATGACTTTGAAATATATATATTAGAGCCACCGATAAGCTCAATAATTGAAGTCTTCAGGACGCTTTCTTCCGATTTTAGTTTAATTAAAGCGGGATTTGTCTTAAGGTTAGCATGGGCGAAGTTAATCCTGCTTGAAGAGTTAAAAAAGTTTAAGTTAATGGAAAGTGCCTACTTATCCAAGGGAGTGAGCCAAAGGTTAGATAATAAGTATTTGGAATTGATTTTAAAAGCTAAGGGCCATAAAGAATTATCTAGAATTAAAGAAAAATTTAAAATAGAGCTATTGGAAATAAGACCTCAACAACCAAATAACTTACTAAGAATAGGTATAGTCGGCGATATATATACTGTTTCAGAGTCCTTTGCTAATTTAGATGTAGAACGAAGGTTAAACGAATTAGGAGTTAAGATAGATAGGGCTGTCTTCTTAAGTAAATGGGTAAAAAATAATTTGATCTTTGGTGCGTTAGGACTGACCAGTAATCGACAAGTGATTAATGCTGCTAAAGATTACTTAAAAGAAGGAGTCGGAGGGCTTGGACTAGAAACTATAGGAGAGACTGTATTATATGGAGAAAAAGATTATGATGGTGTTATACAATTGGCACCATTTGGTTGTATGCCGGAGATTATAGCTAAAAGTTTATTTACAAAGATAGAAGAGAATTTAGAAATTCCGATTCTAACTTTAATTTTGGATGAACATTCGAGTGCTACAGGAGTCCAAACCAGATTGGAAGCCTTTGTTGATCTATTACAACAAAAAAAGAAAAATCCCAAAACATTCCTAGCCTAGGAATGTTTTAGTTATGCTTGGTTTGTCGATATGAAAGGAGCGTAAAGATGGCTCAAATAAATTTAGTATTATTTATATTACTTATTCTAGGAATAATATCTAAGAATAATTCATTGATTATATCTTCACTCCTATTATTGAGTTTAAGAATACTTAAACTGGACAACATTTTTCCGATTATTGATAGATATAGCATTAAATTAGGAATTATTTTAATTATGCTAGGTGTATTGAATCCAGTGGCTACTGGAGAAGTTGATCTGTTAGAGATTGTAGAGACTATCAAGAGTCCTATCGGGATAATTTCAGTAATTATGGGAGTTTTAGTGACTCAATTTACAAAAGAAGGGTTAAGTTTAATGAGTACTTCTCCTGAAGTGATCCCTAATTTGGTAGCTGGTATTATTATAGGAATAGCATTCTTTAAGGGGATGCCCAGCGGTCCATTAATTGCTAGTGGTATCACAGCCGTGTTAATTAAATTATTTAAATGATTTGATTATTCTTTTATATTAGAGTAGAAAAGATTTCTTGAAAAATTAAATTTAAACAGATATAATATAATAATGTTGAAGTCGAAAGTTAAGTCGGGGGTAGATACTTTGCAAGTAGTAGTAAATGTGGAGAATATTCAAACTGATGATGTAGGTAATCAAGAAAGACATTCTTTTGCTGTTGATGGACAGCTTTATAAAAAAAAGATAGGGTACTATCTAAGGTATAAAGAAGAGTTAGTTGAAACGGAAGATACAATTACTACTCTTAAAATTCAGGAAGATATGATTACTTTAATTCGTGATGGTGGGGTACGAATGAAACAGGAGTTTAAAGCTGGCGATAGTAGTCCTTTTGACTATGTGACTCCTTATGGGAAGCTAAGCTTTAAACTAGTAGTAAATGAGGTTGAGATTAAGACTGATGCCAATAGCGGAGATATTAAGTTAGAATATGTTTTAAAGGATGGAAATGATAGATTAATCAGTCAAAATCAGTTAATTATTACTTATGAGGAGGATCTTAATGGCTAATCTAGTCAATCAGGTTAGGAGTAAATTAGCAGAAGAAATAAGAAGTGCTATTAATGAGGCTATAACAGCAGGTGAACTTGACCTAAAAAATGTACCAGAGATTATGTTAGAAGTTCCACGAGAAGAAGCTCATGGAGATTATGCTACTAATATTGCAATGGTACTAGCAGGACAAGCTAAAATGGCACCGCGAGATATTGCTCAAATTATAGTTGATTATTTAACAGAAGTAGACTTGATTTCCAAAGTACAGATAGCAGGACCTGGTTTTATTAATTTTTATTTAAGTAATGAGTGGCTATATGAAGCAGTTGGGTTGATTTTAGAACAAAAAGAGAGTTATGGAAGTAGTGATTTTGGTCAAGGTGAGAAAGTACAAGTAGAGTTTGTAAGTGCTAATCCAACTGGGCCATTGCATGTAGGTCATGCTCGAGGTGCAGTAGTAGGAGATGTATTAGGTAGTATTATGGCAGAGGTCGGATTTGATGTTACTAAAGAGTATTACATAAATGACGCCGGTAATCAAATGGATTTACTAGGTAAATCAGTTGCTTTACGTTATAAAGAATTGACTGGATCTGAGGCTGAATTACCAGAAAATGCTTATCATGGTGAATATATTAAAGATATAGCTGCTGAGATATTTAATGTGCATGGTGAGAAATATTTAACTACTATTGAGTCTGGTGATTATGAATACTTTAGAGAAGTTGCTTATGAAGAATTATTGAATAACATTAAAGAAGATTTATTAGGGTTTGGTATTGAATTTGATAATTGGTTTAGTGAAAGAAGTTTACATCAAGAAGGCAAGATAAATGAAGTAGTTGAAGAACTAAAGAATAATGATTATATTTATGAAGATGAAGGAGCTCTTTGGTTTAAAGCTACAGAATTTGGAGATGATAAGGATAGAGTTGTGATTAAAGATGACGGATCTCCTACTTATTTGGCTGCAGATGTAGCTTATCATAATGATAAATATGAACGAGGATTTAAGGAAGTAATTAATGTTTGGGGAGCAGATCATCATGGCTACATTGAACGAATGAAAGCTATTGTAGAAGCTTTAGGCTATGATCGAGAGATGTTAAGGGTAATTATAGTTCAAATGGTTACTCTATTAAGAGATGGTAAGCAGTTTTCTATGTCAAAACGAGCAGGAAATTTTGTTACATTAAAAGATGTAGTTGAAGAAGTAGGACGAGATGCTGCTCGGTATTTCTATACTATGCGTAATACTGATAGTCATTTAGATTTTGATTTGGAATTAGCTAAAAAAGAATCAACTGAAAATCCTGTTTATTATATTCAATATGCACATGCTAGAATTTGTAGTATTTTAGATCAATTAGCAGAGCAAGAAGTTACAGTTGCTAATCTTTCAGAAGTTAATTTAGAGCAGTTAGATACAGATGTGGAGTTAGATTTAATTCAAGAATTAGTTAAATATCCAGATGAATTAGAAAAGAGTGCTCAAAGTAGAGCCCCTCATCATATGGCCAGTTATGCTCATGATTTAGCTGCTAGATTTCATAGTTTTTATAATAAATGTCGGGTTTTGATTGAGGATGAAGAATTGATGCAGGCTCGTATTCAGTTATTGTTAGCTACAAAACAAGTTTTGCTTAATCTGTTAAAGGTATTAGGTATTTCAGCACCAGAGAATATGTAGATATAAGATAATATATAATAAATATGCAAATGAATTCAGTAGAAAACATATCCTAGTCATTGAAATAAATTAGATATACAAGGGGATAAACTAATTATTAAGGAGGTTTAGTGAGTTGAAATTAGCATTGTTGTCAACTCTATCAGGATTCATATTAGGCAGTATCTTTTCATTTCTAAATCTTCCAATTCCGGCTCCTCCTAATTTGGCTGGGGTTATGGGGATAATAGGCATTTATCTAGGTTATTTAGCTATTAATACTTACTTTTAATAGTGTTTAAATTTAATTTGGGACTAGGAATGCTCAGGGCATTTATCCCTAAAATCTCCTAGTCTTTTTTCTTGAAAAGATCCATTTTTATTAATTCATCCAAGGGAGTGTTTTTATGACAAAATATATCTTTGTAACCGGAGGAGTTGTTTCTTCTTTGGGAAAAGGAATCACTGCTGCTTCGTTAGGGAGGTTACTTAAGGCAAGAGGGTTAGAAGTAAGCATTCAAAAATTTGACCCATATATAAATGTTGATCCAGGTACTATGAGTCCTTATCAACATGGAGAGGTTTTTGTAACTGACGATGGAGCAGAGACAGATTTGGATTTAGGACATTATGAAAGATTTATTGATATTAATTTAACTAAGAATTGTAATGTAACTACAGGCCAGATCTATCAGTCAGTAATTACTAAAGAAAGACGCGGTGACTATCTCGGAGGTACTGTGCAGGTTATTCCTCATATCACTAATGAAATTAAAGAGAGAGTGACTAGAGTAGGAAAAGAAAGCAATGCTGATGTAGTAATTACAGAGATTGGTGGTACTATTGGTGATATCGAAGGCTTACCATTTATTGAGGCAATTAGACAGTTTAAAGGAGATTTAGGTGCAGAAAATGTTATGTATATTCACTGTACTTTGATTCCATACTTGAAGACGGCCGGAGAGTTAAAAACTAAGCCAACACAACATAGTGTTAAAGAATTAAGGAGTATTGGGATTCAACCTGATGTAGTAGTCTGTAGAACAGGTCGTGACTTAACTGAATCTGTTAAAGATAAGATAGCTCTTTTCTGTGATATTGACAAAGAGGCGGTTATCCAAGTTATTGATGCTGAATGTATTTATGATGTTCCTTTGATTCTAGAAGAAGAAGGGTTAGCTAATATTGCTACTAATAAATTGGGTTTAGAGGCTGGAAAGCCTAATTTAGAAGAATGGCAAGATATTGTAAATAAGATTAAGAATTTAGAAAAAGAGACAACTATTGCAATTGTTGGTAAGTATATAGAATTACAGGATGCCTATATTAGTATTGTAGAAGCATTGCAACATGCTGGTATTGCCAATGATTCTGATATTAATATAAGGTGGATTTATGCTGAAGATTTAGAAGATGAAGCGGCTAAGGACTATTTAGAGGATATTGATGGAATTTTAGTACCAGGTGGCTTTGGTGATCGCGGTATTGAAGGTAAGATTAATGCGATTCGCTATGCTCGGGAAGAAGAAGTTCCGTTTTTAGGTATCTGTTTAGGAATGCAGTGTGCAGTGGTTGAGTTTGCCAGAAATGTTTGTGGTTTTCAAGGGGCTAATAGCTCTGAATTTAATGATATTACTTCAGATCCAGTAATTGATATTCTACCAGAGCAAAAGGATATTGAAGATAAAGGTGGAACTATGAGATTAGGTACTTATCCATGTAAAGTTAAAGAAGATACATTGACAGATGCGGCTTATCATAATGAAATTATTTATGAAAGACATAGACATCGGTATGAATTTAATAACCATTATCGTAAACTTTTTGAAGAATCAGGGATGATATTCAGTGGTGTCTCTCCTGATAATAAGTTAGTAGAGATTATCGAGCTAAAAGATCATCCTTGGTTTGTGGCTAGTCAATTCCATCCAGAGTTCAAATCTAGACCTAATCGACCACACCCATTATTTAAGGACTTTGTTGAAGCGGCTTTAAATTCTTAAGTAGAGGTGAATGAAAATGTCAAAAAAAATGATGATCGTTATAGCACTTCAAGTTTTATTACTTGTAGTAGGTATAGTCTGGTATCAGAATAGAACTATTAGTGATTATCAAGCGGTTGGAAGAGCTGGTAAACAGATATACGATGAAGCTTGCATATCATGTCATCCCATAACAGAATTTGATAATCGAAACTTATCAGTTGAATATACTAAAAAATTGGTTATAGAAGGTAGAGGCGTAATGCCTAAATATCCAGAAATTCAAGAACCGGAGTTATCTAGATTAGCTGAATATGTAAATCAATTATAATAAAAATAAAGACTTCTCCATGTATAATTTGGTTATTATTGGAAATAATATTTATATAACCATAACACATGGAGGGGTATTATTATGAAATTAATTATTAAGTTTACACTTTGTTTAATGATTATATTACTCATGTCTCAAATAGCAATGGCTGTCAATGTAGATAAAACAGTTAAAGGTAAGATAGTAGCTGTTAATAGTCAACAGAGTATATTTTTGTTAGAGAATGAGGAAGGCGTTAGTCAATATCAGATAGGTTTAGATACTAAATTATTACGTAATGGTAGATCAGTTTCTTTAAATGCTTTACGCCCTATTACAGCACAAGATTTTCAATCAGCTTTAATTAAGTTAAACTCACAAGGGAATGTAACTAAGGTTGTAACTGAATATGAAGTATTACCTATAGAAATTATAGAGGTTAATGAAGAGGAATCTGGATTAAAGATTCAGGTATTAAATTCTAATCGGTTATTAAATATTAATTTTGCTGATGAAATTGATTTAATGAGAAATAGTCAACAAGTAGGTTTTAGTAGTTTACAAGTAGGAGATCAAGGGTTGATTATCTTAGGCCTCAATAACCAGATTGTTAAAATTAAAGTAAAACATTATGAGTATTAAATAATGTAATTCGATTAGTTAATATTTCTAGTAGTCTAAAGGAATTTTTTATTTAACAGAGAATAACATTAGATAAAGGAGGTTAAGATAGATGTTAATCGATTATAAAGCCACTTTAGCTCTACGGTGTCCTATTTGTGGTGAAATTGGTCTGCATTCATTCACTATATTTGATTTTTCTGGTGGTGAAAATTTGCAGATAGAATGTGAATGTGGATTTAATAAAATGGTTATTGGAACTAATAATTATAAACAGTATTGGTTACAGTTTGCTTGTGTTATTTGTGAAGTAGAGCATATAACTTTCTATAAAGGTAATGAATTATGGTCATCTGATATTAAAGAAATTTCATGTTTAGAAAACGAAATAGAATTAGGTTATTTAGGTTTAGCTGATAAAGTGAAAAAAACGATAGAAGAAGAAGAAAAAGAGTTAGAATCAGTATTAGATGAAGTAGGTTTTGAAAATTATTTTAGTAGCCCAGAAATTATGTTATCTGCATTAAATTTACTTCATGATATTGCTGAAACAGGGGGTCTTTCTTGCCAATGTGGGAATGATGATATTGATATAGATATGTTTCCTGGTAAAATAGAATTACTTTGTAATCAATGTGACGGATTAACTACAATTAATGCAGAGACTAAGGCAGATTTAAATTTCTTAAAAAATATAAAAAAGATTGAAATGTTAGAAGGGGTAGTTAGTGCATTAGAAAAAAGGAATTAATTTAAAATATAATTAATTTAAAATATACATAATACAGGAGGTTTTATAGAATGTCATTAGTACCAATGAGTGATATTTTAGAAAAAGCTAATAGAGAAGGATATGCAGTTGGTGGTTTTAACATGAATAACTTAGAGGCATTACAGGCTATTATCGAAGCTGCTGAAGAGGAAAAATCACCAGTCATTGTTCAAGCCAGTGAAGGAGCGATTCGTTACATTAATATGGAATATGCTGTTGCCTTAGCTAAGGCAGCTGCAGATAAAGCTTCTGTACCAGTGGCTTTGCATTTAGATCATGGGGGCAGTTTTGAAAAAATAATTCAATGTATTCGAAATGGATTTTCTTCTGTAATGATTGATGGTTCTAAATTACCATTTGCTGAAAATATTGATTTAACTAATAAAGTTATTGAATCAGCACATGCTGCAGGAGTTACTGTAGAGGCTGAATTAGGTAAGATTGGTGGAACAGAAGATGAGCATACTGTAGAGGATAAAGCCGCAACTATGACTGACCCTGATGAAGCGGTAGAATTTATAGAGAAAACGGCGGTTGATGCTTTAGCTATAGCTATTGGAACAGCTCATGGAGTCTATAAAGGAGATCCAGAATTAGATTTTGGTAGATTAGAGGAGATTAATGAGAAGGTTGAGATCCCATTAGTCTTACATGGAGCTTCTGGAGTATCAGATGCAGATATTGCTAAAGCTATTGATTTAGGAATTAATAAGATAAATGTAAATACTGCATTTCAACAGATATTTACTGCTAAGATGCGAGAAGTGCTAGAAGACCCTGAAGTTTATGACCCTCGTAAAATTTGTGGTCCAGCTAAAGATGCAATGAAAGAGAAAGTAAAAGAAAAAATTAGATTATTTGGTAGTAATAATAAAGCATAATTAGTATTTTAAAGATAACAGTTATAGATAAATAATTTTAATACTAAAAGGTGCAGGATAATATTCTGCACCTTTTCTATACCTTTTTATCTCTTCCTGTTAATGTTGACTTTCAAAAGGAATTAGTGATATAATAGAAATGTTGTAGCTTGCTATATACAATTTAATAGTTAGGAGGCTAATCAAGTTGATTAAATTATGGAGTGTTTTTATCATTTCAGCATTAGCAATTATAATTGCTGGAACTAAACTGTCAAAGTACGGTGATGTAATAGCAATTAAGACAGGTTTAGGTCAGGCTTTGGTTGGTAGTATTTTAATAGCCGGGGCAACTTCATTACCCGAAGTAGTAACTAGTGCTACAGCTTCTTTAATTAATTCTCCAGATATTGCTATTGGTAATGTTTATGGTAGTAATACGTTTAATCTTATGATTTTAGCAGCAGTTGACCTTCTCCACGGGACAAGTCCATTTTTGTTGAATGTGCGCTCTAAACATATTCTTTCTGCTCTATTAGGAATTCTACTTTCAGCTATTGGAGTTTTATCTATCCTATCAGGAAGTTTTCTCAACCATAATTTTGATATATTAGGAATAGGAATGGGAAGTATATTTATTTTAATTACATATATTATTGGAGCAAGGCTAATCTATCGATATGAACGTAAGAATCAAGTTGCAGAAGAGGAAGAAGAGATAGATGGTGATATGTCTTTAAAAGAAGCAATCATCAAATTTATGTTAGTAGCTGTAATTATCATTGTGGCTGGTATTAAGTTAAGTCAATCAGGGGATCAAATTGCTGCATTGACTGGGTTAGAACGAACATTTGTTGGGAGTATTTTAGTGGCAGCAGCTACATCTTTGCCAGAGGTTGTAGCCTCATTTGGTGCTATTAAGATTAATGCCTATGATATGGCAGTAGGGAATGTATTAGGAAGTAATATTTTTAATATGGTAATTATTCTTGTTGCTGATTTATTCTATCGACAAGGTCCGGTTTTGGCTAATGTTTCTTTAAATCACACAGTTACTGCCTTGATAGGTTTAATTTTAAGTTCTGTTGTAGTGATTGGTCTTTTCTATCGTTCTAAGAAGACCTTTTTTAATATAGGCTGGGATTCTTTTGCGAATATTTTTATTTACTTAATAGGAGCATATTTATTATTTAATTTAGGGATTAATTTTTAAAGGATTTAAGGGAGGAAGTTTAGTTTGATGAATATTACTGAGTTAGAAGCAAAAACAATTACTGAATTACATGAAGTGGCTAAAGACTTAAATATTAGTGGTTATACACGTTTAAAGAAGAAAGAATTAATTTTTGACATATTAAAGAAAGAAACAGAGAGAGGAGGCCTGATCTTTGCTGAAGGTGTCTTAGAGATTCTTCCTGATGGATATGGCTTCTTAAGACCGACAAAGTACTTACCTAGTTCCGATGATATCTATATTTCGGCTTCACAAATTAGGAGGTTTGATTTAAGAACTGGGGATGTAGTTTCAGGACAAGTAAGAAGACCTAAGGATAATGAACGTTACTTTGCTTTACTACGGATTGAAGCAGTAAATTATGGAGGTCCAGAGTTAGCTAAAGAACGAGCTCATTTTGAAGATTTGACTCCTTTATATCCTGAAGAAAGAATCGTTTTAGAAGACTCTCCAGGGAATGTTTCAACTCGTTTAATTGATGTTATAGCTCCTATTGGCAAAGGACAGCGGGGTTTGATTGTAGCTCCACCTAAAGCTGGTAAAACGGTGTTATTAAAAAAAGTAGCCAATAGTATTGCTAAGCAATGTCCAGATGCTAAATTAATGATGCTATTAATTGATGAAAGACCAGAAGAAGTTACAGATATGAAAAGGTCAGTAGATGCAGAAGTTATTAGTTCTACCTTTGATGAGCCACCAAAGAATCATATTAAAGTTTCAGAATTAGTTTTAAAGAAAGCTAAGAGGTTGGTGGAACAAAAGCGAGATGTAATTATTTTATTAGATAGTATTACCCGTTTAGCTCGAGCTTATAATGTCAGTGTTCCTTCAAGTGGTCGGACATTATCTGGTGGGTTAGATCCTACTGCTTTGCATAAACCAAAAAGATTCTTTGGAGCGGCTAGAAATATAGAAGAAGGTGGTAGTCTCACTATTTTAGCTACTTCTTTAATTGAGACAGGTAGTAGAATGGATGATGTAATTTACGAAGAGTTTAAAGGTACTGGTAATATGGAATTACATTTAGATAGAAAATTAGCTGAGAAACGACTATTCCCAGCTGTTGATGTTACGAGGTCAGGAACCCGTAAAGAGGAATTATTATTAGGTGAATCTGAATTAGATACTATGTGGACTTTAAGAAGAGAGATTAATAATTTATCAAAACCAGAGATTATACAGTCATTCATTAAACATATCAAGAGTACAAAGTCTAATGAGCAGATGTTAAGTTCATTAAGTAAAGCATTTAAAGGATAACATAGTTGAAATCAATTAATAACTATGTTATAATATAACAGTTGAAATCTGAATAAATAAGAAATAGCCTGGATAATTAAGAAAGAGGTGACATAATAATGAAAAAGGGTATTCATCCAGAATATAATGGATCAGAAATTACATGTGCTTGTGGTGAAACTTTTGAGACTAAGTCAGTAGAAGGTGACTTACGTGTAGAAATTTGTTCTAACTGCCACCCTTTCTATACTGGTAAGCAAAAGAAAGCTACTAAGGGTGGAAGAGTTGAAAGATTCAAGAAGAAATATGGCATTGAGTAATCATAATAGGCAGAGCACTTGTGCTCTGCTATTTTCTTTATAATTTTTATTTTAGAAAGGAGGAGTAAAATGGCAGATGATGATCAATGTAATCACCAGTACGGTGGTCAAGCAGTAATTGAAGGTGTGATGATGAGAGGGAAGAAGAATCTGGCTATAGCTGTTAGAAAGAATGAAGATGATATTACTTTGCATACTGAAGTTATTAACTCTATTACTGATAAATTTTCTATCTTAGGTAAGCCTTTTATTCGTGGAGTTATCGCTTTGTTTGAATCAATGATAATGGGGATGCAGGCGCTAACCTTTTCTGCTAACCAAGTTGCTGAAGAGGAAGAAGAGGAATTAACTACTTTTGAATTAGTTATTACTATTGTGGTAGCTTTAGGATTAGCTATTCTATTATTTGTTGTATTACCAGCAACAGTGATTAAATTCATTGAAGCACATATTGATTCTAATTTGCTTTTAAATTTTATTGAAGGAATAATTAAAGTATCAGTTTTCTTATTATATATTATAGGAATTTCTCAATTGAATGATATTAAGCGGGTTTTTCAATATCATGGTGCTGAGCATAAGGTGATTCATAACTATGAATCAGGTTTACCATTAACTGTAGATAATGCTAAAGAACATACTCCACTTCATCCTCGATGTGGAACTAACTTTTTATTAATAGTAATGGTTACTAGTGTATTAGTTTTTTCATTTTTTGGACGTCCTGATTTTATAAATCGGATATTGATTCATATTGCTTTACTTCCTGTAGTGGCTGGTTTGTCATATGAAATTATTAAACAAGCAGGTAAAAGTGATGCTAATCGAATTATTAAATTAGTTGCTACTCCGGGGCTGTGGTTGCAGAAGTTGACCACTAGAGAACCAGATGAAGAACAGATAGAAGTAGCTATTAAGGCTTTAGAAGAAGTTTTAAAAATAGAAGAAAAGATTTAATCTTTAACCACCCTTTTTACAGGGTGGTTTTTGTGTAATTATATCATCTAATATTTACTAATGTTTTATAAATATAGAGTCTTGATTGAATTAATGTACAAAAAGTGATAAAATGTATAGATAGTATAGTACAGACAGTATTAAATTTGAATAAAAATAGTAATGGAGGTGAGGAAAACCTGTTTGGAGTATAATAAGCAGGTTAATTTATGTTTAATTTAAAAGAGGCATTAGAAGAAGCAGAAGCTAGATATATAAAATTAGGAAAGATGCTAAGTGATCCAGAAGTAATTAATGATCAGCAAAAATTCAAGAAGTTAGCTAAAGAGCATGCTAATCTTAAAGAATTAGTTGCTAAATATAGAGAATATAAAGAAATAATAGTTGGAATTGAAGAAGCTGAGGAATTATTAGAATTAGATGATGATGAAGAGACTATTGAATTAGCTAATATGGAGCTTGAAGAGTTAGAACCTAAAAAGGAAAAACTTGAAGAAATATTACCACTAATGTTAATTCCTAAAGATCCTAATGATGAAAAGAGTGTAATTGTAGAAATTAGGGCTGGAACTGGAGGAGATGAAGCAGCTCTTTTTGCTGGAGATTTATATCGTATGTATTCTCGTTACTCTGAAAATCAAGGTTGGAAGGTAGAAGTGATGAGTTCTAGTTCATCTGGAACAGGTGGATTTAAAGAAATTATTTTTGTTGTAGAGGGTAAGGGAGCATATAGTCGCCTTAAGTATGAAAGTGGTGTGCATAGAGTACAGCGGGTACCTAGTACTGAGTCCAGCGGCAGAATTCATACCTCTACAGCTACTGTAGCTGTTCTACCAGAAGTAGAAGATGTGGATATAGATATTAACCAGAATGATTTAAGTATTGAGACATATAGATCCAGTGGCCCAGGAGGTCAGAGTGTAAATACTACTGATTCAGCAGTAAGAATAACTCACGAACCAACAGAAATTGTTGTTTCTTGCCAGGACGAAAAGTCACAGCATAAGAATAAGCAAAAGGCAATGCGTATTTTACGTTCAAGAGTTCAAGAAAAAATAGAGGCAGAACAACAAGCAGAAGTAGCCAAAGAAAGAAAGACTCAGATTGGTAGTGGAGGTCGTAGTGAGCGAATTAGAACTTATAACTTCCCACAAGGTAGAGTAACAGATCACAGAATTAATTTAACTACACACCAAATGGATAGTATTTTAGATGGAGATATTGATGAAGTAATCGAGAGTCTAATTGCAGCTGATCAAACAGAAAAAATAAAACAGATGTATTAGTCAGGAAGCAGGTGGATTCTTTTGCAAGAAAGATTGAATATTAAAGAAATTTTAAACAGGACTACAGAACATTTCGAAGAATATGGTATACAGACTCCTAGATTAGA
This sequence comes from Selenihalanaerobacter shriftii, assembly GCF_900167185.1. Taxonomy (NCBI): domain Bacteria; kingdom Bacillati; phylum Bacillota; class Clostridia; order Halanaerobiales; family Halobacteroidaceae; genus Selenihalanaerobacter; species Selenihalanaerobacter shriftii. Next base: position 89,480 of record NZ_FUWM01000007.1, on the reverse strand, counting down.
TGCTGAAGTTTTATTATCTAATTTGCTTGGTATAGAGAGAATAGAATTATATGTTAATTTTGACCGTCCATTAGAAAAAGAAGAGATAGATGAATATAGGCAAAGGGTTATTGAACGTTCTAAACATATACCAGTTGCCTATATAATTGGTCACTGGGAGTTTATGTCACTTGATTTTAAAGTTAACCAAGACGTATTAATTCCTCGACCAGAGACGGAGCATTTAGTAGAAACAATTAGTCAGCATATTAGAGATAATACTAAGGAAAGTTTGACAGTTGTTGATCTCTGTACAGGCAGTGGCGCAGTAATAATTAGTTTAGCAGTCGAATTAAAAGATACAACTAAGCAGATTAATTATATAGCTACAGATATTTCAGAAGAAGCTTTAAAGATAGCTAAAGAGAATGCTAAACATCATGGAGTTATAGGTCAAATTAAATTTCTACAAGGAGATCTGTTAAAACCAATTAAAAATTTAGATGAAGAAGTAGATATTTTACTTTCAAATCCACCTTATATTCCTGATGAAGAGTTACAACAACTGCAACCTGAACTTGAATATGAACCAGAGATTGCTCTAAAAGGTGGAGAAGATGGATTAGAATTTTATCGTCGTATTATTGATCAATCAGCTAATATATTGGCTGAAGATGGTTTAGTAGCTTTAGAGGTTGGAGATCAGCAGGCTACAGATGTACAAAAGTTATTATTAAAGAAAAATTTCACTCGTATAAAAGTTCTTGATGATTATGCAGAGATTCCTAGGGTTGTTTTAGGTCATAATAATTTAGAAGATTAGTAGAGAGGGATGATTTGCTATTGAATTAAAAGATATAATGACTACAGACGTTATTACTGTTGGACCTACGGCTACTTTGCGTGATATAGCGTATTTATTGGTTGAGGAAAGGATTAGTGCTGTGCCGGTTGTTGACCCTAAGGAAGGTTTGCTAGGGATGATTAATGAAAGGGCCTTAATTAAGATGCCTTTACCTAGCTGTTTAGAATTATTAGGAGATAACTTTTATCTACCAGATGTAGATGTATATCGTAAGAAATTATTAGAAGGATTGAGTGAAAGTGTTTTAGATCATCTTATAGAGGCCCATACATTTAGTTATGATACTCCTATAACTCAGATCGCTGCGACTATGATTAGTAAAAATATAAGAGAAGGAGTAATTATGAAGGAGGCTGAGATTGTAGGCATTATTAGTAAATCAGATATAGTCAGAGCTATGATTAATGCTAACCAATCTAATAATGGTATAGAAGAATAAATGCTCATCTATATAACTTAAATAAGTAATTATATAGAACTGAAAGTTAATAACTTTCAGTTCTATTAGGGCTCTAAAATATACTAATAAATAGAATGCTAAGAGGGATTAATACTTTTGTGGAGGTTATTAATTACTAACCTAGGTAAAAGTATTAATCTTGATTGGTACCAAAAAATATAGGAGATGATAAAAATGGAAGATGCAATGTTAGCAACCATAATCTTCTCTGGAACTTATTGGTTTATAATTACAGAGAAGTTACACAAAGCAACTATTGCTCTATTTGGTGCTGCATTAATGGTGCTATTCAAGATTTTGACTCAAGAGGAAGCGTTTCATTATGTGGACTTTAATACTATTGGGCTTTTAATCGGAATGATGATTATTGTAGCTATTACTAAGAGGACAGGTCTTTTTCAGTATTTAGCTATTAAGGCAGCTAAATCAGCAAATGGTGACCCGGTCAAAATTTTAGTAAGTTTTTCTATAGTTACAGCGATTTCTTCAGCTTTATTAGATAATGTAACTACTGTTCTTTTAATGGCTCCGGTTACTTTGTTGATTACGGATTCTTTAGAGGTTAACCCTACTCCTTATCTTATTACACAGATATTAGCTTCAAATATTGGAGGAACAGCTACCTTAATCGGTGACCCTCCTAATATTATGATTGGGAGTGCAACAGATTTAGGGTTTTTAGATTTCGTAATTAATTTAGCTCCAGTAGTGATAGTTATTTTCGTAGTGATTATTCTTATTCTTAAAAAACTATATGGTAAAGATTTATCAGTCTCTGAAGATATTAAGAGAAAGATATCTGAATTTGATGAAGATAAAGCTTTACAAGATAAACAATTATTAATTAAATCAATTGTGGTGCTAGGTATAACAATTTTAGGTTTTGCTTTTCACCAAACGTTGGGATTAGAATCAGCTATAATAGCTCTTTTTGGAGCATCTTTACTTTTGGTTTTAAGTAATTTAGATCCAGAAAAGGTATTAGAGGATGTTGAATGGCCGACTATTTTCTTCTTTGGTGGATTATTTGTAATAGTAGGCGGTTTAGAAGCTGTAGGGATTATTGAAGAAATAGCTTATCAGGTCATGGAATTTACTCAAGGTGATTTAGTTTTAATGGCTTTATTAATATTATGGGTATCAGCTCTTGCCTCTACAGTTATTGATAATATTCCTTTTGTTGCTACTATGATTCCTATAATTAAAGCAATGTCTGAAGTAGGGGCTGGTCTTGAAACAGAACCGCTTTGGTGGGCTCTAGCTTTGGGAGCATGTTTAGGAGGAAATGGTTCACTAGTAGGAGCTTCAGCTAATGTAGTGGTAGCTGGAATAGCTGATAAGCATGATAATCCTATTTCATTTACTAATTATCTAAAAGTAGGTTTTCCTTTAATGCTACTGATGATAGTTATTTCATCAATTTATATCTATTTAAGATATTTAATTTAGTATGAGTTGATATGCAGCATAAGGATAAAGTAGTGATAATTAGGTAATATTATAAGTGATATTTATTTTTTTATAGTATATAATATATTATGTACAAGAGAGACCCACTAATTTTAATTATTAGTGGGTCTTTAAAAGATAAAAATTGGAATAAGGGAGATATAGTGATTAAATGGAATTTTTAAAAGGGACAAAGATATTTAAAGTAAATGATTCTAATGCTATACTAGAGTGTAGTAATATTCTAAGAGAAGGGGGAGTAGTGGCTTTCCCCACTGAAACAGTATACGGTTTAGGAGCTAATGCTTTAGATTCTAAGGCAGTAAAGAGAATATTTAAAGCAAAGGGAAGACCAGCAGATAACCCGTTAATAGTACATATAGCAGATTTAAAACAATTAAATGACTTAGTAACAAAAATCCCTAAAGAAGTTAAATTATTAAGCCAAAAATTTTGGCCAGGGCCCTTAACTTTAGTTTTAAAGAAAGAGGATGTAGTACCTGAAATAACTACAGGTGGACTAGATACAGTGGCTATTAGACTTCCAGGTCATGATGTAGCATTAAATTTATTACAGAAAAGTCAGCTACCGATAGCTGCTCCTAGTGCTAATCTTTCTGGCCGTCCGAGCCCTACTACAGCTCAACATGTTATTGCAGATTTAGCAGGAAGGATTGAAGCTGTTATCGATGGAGGACCAACAGGAATAGGAGTGGAATCAACAGTAATTAGCTTAGTAGAAGAACCTCCCACTTTATTAAGACCAGGGGGGATAACTTATGAAGAGCTTAAAGATCTATTAGGAGAAGTTGATATCGATTCAGCAGTAGAAGCTGAAATAGAGGATGAAAATAGGCTAGCGTTATCTCCAGGGATGAAGTATAAACATTATTCCCCAGATGCTGAAGTTTTAGTAATAGAAGGGCAAAGAACTAAAATAGCTAATGAGATTATGACATTGACAGATCAATATTTAGAAGAAGGATTAAATGTAGGAGTTATGGCAACTAAAGAAAACTCAGATTCTTATACTAAAAGTCAGGTAAAAGTAATGGGGAATCGTAGTAACTTAATGGAAATAAGTTCCAATATTTTTAGACTATTAAGAGAATTTGATGAGATGGAAGTAGATATTATTCTGGTGGAGGGGTTATCTACTATAGGTCTAGGTTTAGCTATCATGAATAGATTAAGAAAAGCAGCTGGGTATCAAATAATTAATGTTTAGATAATTATGGGGGTAGGATTGTGGAAACTAAAATCTTATTTGTTTGTACTGGAAATACTTGTCGAAGTAGCATGGCAGAGTATATATTTAATCATTTAGCTAATAATGAAAAATACGAGGTTGAATCGGCTGGAATTTCAGCTATTGAAGGTGCAACTGTATCTGCCCAAGCTGAACAAGTGATGGGTGAGAAAGGAATAGATATTTCTGATCATGAAGCACAAAAAATAAATGAAGAGTTAATAGAAGAAGTAGATTTAATATTAACTATGACTCATCAACATAAGAATTCTATTTTAAATATGGTACCAGAGAGTAGAAGGAAGATATTCACTTTAAAAGAATTTGTAGAAAATACAGAGAAGTTAGAAGAGACAACTGAAGAATTGCAAAAATTATATAGTCAGATTAATCAAACAAGGGAGAATTTTTTAGAAGAAAATGGTGTTAAGATTGAACGATTAAGAAAGAGACATAAAGAATTAATGCAAGAAATTGGAGAAGTTGAGGATGAATTAAACAGATTAGAAGAGAAATTATCTAAAAAAGTTAATAAGGATAAAAGAGAACTAAAAAGATTGCAAAGTGAAGTGCAGGATTTAGATATTAGTGATCCTTTTGGACAGCCTGTTTCTATTTATCGTCAATGTGCTAAAGAGATCCAAGATTATATTGAATTAGCAATTAAAAAGTTAGAGGATTTTTAGGGGATGAATAATTCTAATTATGAGCAGGAGAATACTCATGCTTAAAGAATAAATATATGGAGGTGGCATAAATAATGAAAGTAGCATTAGGAAGTGATCATGGAGGATATGAAATAAAAGAAGAAGTAAAAACTTATTTAGAAGAAGTAGGAATTAAATATAAGGATTTTGGAACTTATTCTACAGAATCAGTTGATTATCCAGATGTTGCTACTCCAGTAGCAAAGGCAGTGTCCAACGAAGAGTTTGATAGAGGAGTTTTAATCTGTGGGACAGGCATTGGGATGTCAATTACTGCTAATAAATTTAAAGGAGTTAGAGCAGCATTATGCCACGATTTATTTTCAGCCAAGGCAACAAGGAGTCATAATGATTCTAATGTGTTGACTATGGGTGAAAGGGTTATAGGTAAAGGTTTAGCATTGGAGATAGTTAAAGTTTGGTTAGAGACAGAATTTGATGGTGGAAGACATTTAAGGAGAATTAATAAGATTACAGAGGTTAGAGATTAAAGTAAGAGAGTGGAGTAAGGAGTGTTATATAATGGAAGAGATAAAAAGAACAGATTCTGAAATAGCGGATGTTATCCAAAAAGAAGAGAAGAGACAGAGAAGTCATTTAGAACTAATAGCATCGGAAAATTTTGTTAGTGAAGCAGTACTAGAAGCTATGGGGACTGTTTTAACTAATAAGTATGCTGAAGGATATCCAGGAGCTAGGTATTATGGTGGATGTAAGCATGTAGATGTAGCTGAAGAATTGGCTATAAAGCGAGCTAAGAAATTATTTGGAGCAGACCATGCTAATCTCCAACCGCATTCAGGTTCCCAAGCTAATGCAGCTGTTTATTTTACTGCTTTAGAATCTGGAGATACAGTTTTAGGTATGGACTTATCCCATGGTGGACATTTAACTCATGGAAGTAAAGTGAATTTTTCAGGAAAGCAATTCAACTTTATTTCGTATGGAGTGAATAAAGAGACTGAAAGAATAGATTACGATCAACTTTTAGAATTAGCTAAAGAACATCAACCAAAATTGATTGTAGCCGGAGCTAGTGCTTATTCACGAAAGTTAGATTTTGCTAAATTTAGAGAAGTTGCTGATGAGGTAGGAGCTTATTTAATGGTAGATATGGCTCACATCGCTGGCTTAGTAGCAGCAGGATTACATCCTAATCCAGTACCTTATGCAGAATTTGTAACTACTACTACTCATAAGACTTTAAGAGGGCCAAGAGGCGGAATGATTTTTTGTAAAGAAGAGTTTGCTAAAGGTATAGATAAAGCTATATTCCCAGGGATTCAGGGCGGTCCTTTGATGCATGTGATTGCTGCTAAAGCTGTTGCACTCAAGGAAGCATTAGAGCCAGAGTTTAATGATTATCAACAACAGATTATAGATAACGCTAAAGTTTTATCTGAAGAAATTAAAGCAGGTGGTTATAGATTGGTCTCTGGAGGTACGGATAATCATTTAATGCTAATTAACTTGACTGATAAAGATATTACTGGTCTAGCAGCAGAAGAGGCTTTAGATAAAGTAGGAATTACAGTTAATAAGAATACAGTTCCTTTTGAGACTAGAAGTCCAAAGGTTACTAGTGGAATTAGAATAGGTACTCCAGCTGTTACTACTCGAGGAATGAAAGAAGCAGCAATGAAGAAAATTGCTAAATTTATTGTTAAAATTTTAAATAATCCAAATAATAAGAAGGTAAAAGAAGAAGTTAGAGCAGAATTAAAAGAATTAGTTATTAAATTTCCATTACATAAAAAATAATTCAAGGAGGCAGTTAACTAATGAGTGAAGTACACATTATTGATCATCCTTTAATTCAGCATAAGTTAACTCATATTCGTAATAAGAATACAGGGGCAAAAGAGTTTAGAGAATTAGTAGAAGAAGTATCAACTTTAATGGCCTATGAAGTAACTAGACACCTACCTTTAAAAGAAATTGAAGTAGAAACGCCGGTAATTAAAGCTAAATCTAAAGTTATTGCTGGTAAGAAATTAGGAATTGTACCAATTTTAAGGGCAGGTCTAGGGATGGTAGATGGTATTCTAAAATTAATCCCTACTGCTAAGGTAGGACACGTAGGACTATACCGTGATCCTGAAACATTAGAACCAGTGGAATATTACTGTAAAATGCCTACAGATATTGAAAAAAGAGAATTAATTGTGGTTGATCCTATGTTAGCTACAGGAGGTTCAGCAGAAGCAGGTATTCAGTTTGTTAAAGATAGAGGTGGCAAAAAGATAAAATTTGTTTGTTTAATTGCTGCTCCAGAAGGAGTAGAGAGGATCCAAAAAGCTCATCCTGATGTAGATATATATACTGCGTCAGTAGATGAAAAATTAAATGATCACGCATATATTGTTCCAGGTTTAGGCGATGCTGGGGATAGGCTTTATGGTACTAAATAAATTAGAGCCTAATATTTCAGATGGTAGACCTAGCTGGGATGAATATTTTATGGAGCTAACTTCAGTAGTCGCTAAACGTGCTACTTGTTTACGTAGAAAGGTAGGAGCTCTTTTAGTTAAAGAAAGAAGGGTTTTAGCGACTGGTTATAATGGGGCTCCTAGTGGTTTAGAACATTGTGGAGAAGTAGGTTGTATTAGGGATGACCAAGAAGTTCCATCTGGAGAAAGGCATGAGCTTTGTCGTGGTTTGCATGCTGAGCAGAATGCAATTATTCAGGCAGCATTACATGGGATTTCTATTGATGGTGCTACTCTATATTGTACTCATCAACCTTGTGTACTTTGTGCTAAAATGATAATTAATGCCGGTGTGGATCGGATAGTATTTGGGGGTTCTTATCCTGATGAATTATCACTTAGCATGTTAAAGGAAGCGGGAATTGAACTAGAAGAGTTTGCTAATTAACATAAAATGGCATAGGGATATGGTTGACAATTCCGGCAGTGCTTTATAGAATAGGGGAGAGGAGATAGATTAGAAGGGATGATTAAGATGTTAAAGTATATTGTTGCTTTTGCAATAGCATCCTTAATAACTTATGTTTCTACCCCTATAGTTAAAAAGTTAGCGTTTTTAATAGGAGCTGTAGATGAACCGAATGCTCGTCGAATAAATAAGCACCCAATTCCTAGTTTAGGTGGAATTGCTATCTATGTTGGTTTTGTATTGTCAGTAATGCTATTATTAGAGCATGATATAAAATTAGTTGGAATTATAGCAAGTAGTACTCTTATTTTAATTGTTGGCTTAGTTGATGACATAAAGGGTATTTCACCTAAAAGTAAATTCATATGGCAAATCATGGCTGCTATAGTACTGACATCATTCGGGATTAAGATTCAATTCATTACTAATCCTTTTGGTGGAATATTATATTTAGGAAAGTTAAGTATTCCTTTTACGGTATTATGGTTAGTGGCTATTACTAATACTGTTAATTTAATCGATGGCTTAGATGGATTAGCTGCAGGAGTTTCCAGTATAGCTGCTTTAACTTTATTTGCTGTAGCTATGCAGGAATCTGAATTTATAGTAATGGCTTTAGCTATTGCTATAGCAGGAGCTTGTTTAGGATTTTTGCAGCATAATTTCAATCCAGCTCAGATATTCATGGGGGATACTGGGTCGTTATTTTTAGGGTTTTTATTAGCCACGATTTCAGTTATTGGATCCTTAAAAGGGGCAGCAGCTATGACATTGATAATCCCTATATTGGCATTAGGTGTTCCAATTTTTGATACTATGTTTGCTATTATTAGGAGACATCAAAAAGGTAAGCCTATCTTTAAGGCTGATAAGGGTCATATCCATCATCGATTATTGGAGTTCGGTTTGAATCATAAACAGGCAGTAATAGTTGTATATTTGGTGAGCATATCTTTAGGGATGGTAGCTATTGCTATTAATAGTGCTTCGGAATTACAGGCTTTATTGCTTTTAATTACTATTGTTGTTATATTGCTTTATGGTTCTTATAAATTAGATATTATTAATTTGAATTCTACTAATAAGAATTATGAAAATATAAGTTGATGATTATGCCGACTAGTTTAAATTTAAACTAGTCGCTTTTTCATACATATATTGTTAATAAATGAATATAATAATTAGTGTTTGACTGATTCTTTTAAAGGTGGTGACCGGTTATTAAGAAGATAGCTATTATTTTTGGGACTAGACCAGAAGCAATTAAAATGGCACCGGTTATTAAAGAGTTAAAAAAATGTCAAGATATTAAACCATTAGTGATTACTACAGCTCAACATAGAGAATTATTAGATCAAGTATTGGAGTTGTTTCATCTTAAACCAGATTATGATCTTGATATTATGCAAACAGAACAGAGTCTAAATCAAATTACCATTAGAATATTGCAGCAACTAGATCCTATTTTAGAAAAAGAGAACCCTGATATGCTTTTAGTTCATGGGGATACAACAACTACCTTTGTTACTTCATTAGCTGGATATTATAATCAACTCCCTATTGGTCATATAGAGGCTGGTTTAAGAACATATGATAAGTATAGACCATTTCCTGAGGAGATGAATAGACATTTAACTGGAGTATTATCTGACCTTCACTTTGCACCAACCGGCGATGCAAAAGACAATCTTTTAAAAGAAGGTATACCAGAAGAAAGAATTTTTGTGACTGGTAATACAGTAATTGATGCTTTATTAAAAATATTCAAAGGAAATTATAAATTCACTAGTAAAGTATTAAATAATATTGATTTTAAGAAAAGAAAACAAATCTTAATAACAGCACATCGAAGAGAAAATTTAGGACAACCTTTAATTAAGATTTGTCAGGCGGTTAAAATGATTTTAGAACAATTATCAGACGTAGAGGTAATATTTCCTGTTCACCCTAATCCAAAGGTGCAGAGAATAGTTAATGAATCTCTAGGTGAAGAATCTAGAGTATATTTGATTAATCCTTTAAGCTACAATGAATTTGTTAATTTAATGGGTAGAGTGGATATTATTTTAACTGATTCTGGTGGTATTCAAGAAGAAGCACCGTCATTAGGTAAACCGGTTTTAGTCTTAAGAGAGAAAACTGAAAGACCTGAAGCTGTTAATGCTGGTACTGTTCGACTAGTAGGGCATAATAGCGAGCAAATTATTAATGAAAGTATTAAGTTGTTAAATGATGAAGATGTATATTCGCAAATGGCTCAAATAAAGAACCCTTATGGTGATGGAAAAGCAGCTAAATATATAAAAGAGATATTAATTACATATTTTAGATAAATATGATTATAATATATATTATACTTAAACTTGCTTTTTATGCATTTTTTTGGTATTATAGTAATTGTTGCTTTAAATGTGATTTTATTATTATTTAAATCTTCTGAAAAATAAGTCATTAAAAATATAAAAGCTAATTTTATGGTTCTTTTATGAAGGAGAAGCACTTTTTATATAGAAAGTTATCTATGAGCATAAATATATAAGGCAGTATGTTATTTTTAACATTAAGCTGATGAAAATAGTGGTGATTTAATTATATGTTAAATAAGGATGATATCAAAGATATCTTAAAGATGCTAAGTATGGTGAGCCAATTAGGATTGATTATGGTAGCTTCTATTGGTATTGGGTTTTTTATAGGCAGATTTATTGATAGAATTCTTAATTTAACTTTTATTTTTACAGCAATCTTCATAATTTTGGGAGTGCTGGCAGGATTCTGGAATATATACAAGAGCATTTATTCTATATTTGATAAGGAGTGACCTGATTGCAGCAAGCAGTAAGAGAAACAGAAGCTGAAGTTAGAAATAAAGTATTAAAAGTAACAGGATTCGTTACCATTGCTTTAGCTTTAAGTTTACATACAGATTGGTTATTAGGATATTTATTTGGGACAATTACTTCTTTATTAATGTTTAAATTATTAGCAATCACTGTTGATGAAGCAATTGAAAAAGAATTTAACGGAGCTAGAGCACTGGTGCTTAAGAGATATATTATTCGTTATTTAATTTATGGAGTAGTGCTTTATGTAGCGTTACAAAGAAGTTATTTAAATTTAATAAGTATGCTTGTAGGTTTATTTATGGTTAAAATGGTGATTTTAGGTGATAGTATATATAACAAGTTTAAGGATTACTTAGATAGTTTAGTGGAAAAAAACTATTAAAGGAGGTGAGGTCAATTGGGAGCTGGTCCACAGGTGGTATTACATTTATTTGGAATCCCAGTTACTGATACAGTGGTAGTTTCTTGGGTAATTATGTTAGTGTTATGGGTATTTGCTATCTCTGCTAGCAAGAGCATAGAATTGGTTCCAAGCGGGACTCAGAATGCAGCTGAGTTATTTATTGAAGCGATTATAGATTTGATTGAAGGTATGATGCCTGATGAAGGCAAAAGATTTTTACCTTTAATAGCCACTATTGCTTTATTTATAGGGCTTGCCAATTTGGTAGGAATAATTCCATTAGTACCCAATCCAACTGCTGATTTAAATACAACTTTAGGTATTGCTTTAATTGTTTTTGTGGCTACACATTTTTATGGGCTAGAGGAAAAAGGATTTACATATATAAAAGAGTTTACAGAACCATCAATTGCTTTATTACCACTTAATCTTATAGGTGAGCTAGCTAAACCTATTTCGCTCGCTTTCCGTTTGTTTGGTAATATGGCAGGGGGAGGAGTTATCTTAGGAATTATTGCTATGTTTGTGCCGTGGGTAATTCCTGTTCCATTAATGGCTTGGTTTGATGTATTTGTAGGTATAATTCAAGCTTTCATCTTTACGATGTTAGCTATTGCTTATATTTCTGTAGCTAGAGGATAAACTAAATTAGTTATGAGAGCCTTTAAAAATAATATGTAGGCTTTCTAAATAGTAAAGAAAAAATAGGTTTTTCATTAGAAAGGAGGGGAAAGGTATGGCCTTAGATGCTAATACGGTCATTAGTGCTGCTTCTGCTTTAGGTGCAGGTATTGCTATGATTGCTGGTATTGGTTCTGGAATTGGTCAGGGTTATGCTGCTGGTAAAGCTACTGAAGCGGTAGCTAGACAGCCAGAAGCACAAGGTGACATCACTAGAACTATGCTTTTAGGTCAGGCGGTTGCAGAGTCTACTGGTATTTATGCTCTTGTTATCGCACTTGTTTTAGTATTCGCTAATCCGTTCCTTGGTTAAAATATAGGGGCTGAAAGTTTGTTGATATTTTAAAACTTACTAGGGGAAAGAAAAGTACCATGCTTTTCTTTCCTTATATTTCCTTAGATTATTTTCAAATATATTGTTTCTGGAAAGGAGGGGCTTAAAGCATGGTAAGTCTTGATTGGGGATTATTTTGGCAAATAGTCAACTTCTTTATTTTGTTGTTTTTATTAATTAAGTATCTCTATAATCCACTTACAGAAGTCTTAGATAAGAGATCAAATAAAATTGAAAATTCATTATCAGAAGCTGAAAGAGAACGAGAGAAAGCCAAGGAATTAAAAGAAAAATATGAATCTGAATTGGCAAATGCTCGTCAAGAAGCTCAAGAAATTATAAATAAGTCACGTCAACAAGGAGAAGAAGAAAGAACAAAGATTATTCAAGAGGCTAATGAGGAAGCAAATAGAAAGATTAAAAAAGCCGAAGATGAAATCAAGAGAACTCAAAAACAGGCTGTGGCAGAGCTACGTGATGAGGTAGCTACTATGTCTGTTTTAATTGCTCAGAAATTAATTGAGAAATCAATTGACAAGCAAGCTCAACAGCAAATTATAAGTGAGTATATTAATAAATTAGATGGTGAAAAGATAGGTGAGGTTAAATGATAAATAATCAGATAGCTAAAAGATATAGCCAAGCTCTATTTGAATTAGCTGTTGAGAAGAGCAAAGTAAAAGAGTTACAAGATGATTTAATTGAAGTATTAGATACTATTGAAGAACATGAAGAATTAAATGAGGTCATATACCATCCTCGTATTTCTAGAGAAGATAAAAAGAGTTTATTAGATGAACTTTTTGGTTCAAAGATTTCTCAAACTTTATTGAATTTCCTTAAGTTATTAATAGATAAGAGGCGTGAAAAAACTTTAGAAGCTATTTTAGATCAATATATAGAGTTAGCTAATCAAGAGAATAAAATTTTAGAAATTGAAGTTGAAACAGCCGTAGAATTATCTGATGATAATTCAGTAAAATTAAAAGAGAAATTAGAAGAATTAACAAATACAGAAGTTATATTAGACATTAAGATTAACCCAGAGTTAATAGGTGGTTTAGTACTTAAGATTGGAGATAAAGTTATTGATGGTAGTCTTCATAAGTATCTTCAGGTTATGAAAGATAACCTTACTAAAATAGAAGTAAGTCAGTTAGGGGTGAATTAATTCGATGAATCTAAAACCGGAAGAGATTAGTTCCATCATTAAGCAGCAGATTGAAGGATATGAAAAAGAGTTACAGACGGTTAGTGTTGGGACGGTATTAAATGTAGGTGATGGTATTGCCCAATTACATGGATTAGAAGATGCAATGGCTGGAGAGTTATTGCAATTTTCTAGTGGTGTTTATGGAATGGCATTAAACTTAGAAGAAGATAGTATCGGTTGTGTAATTTTAGGTGATGAGACTGAAATTGAAGAAGGAGATACTGTTGAAAGGACCGGTAAAGTTGTTGAGGTGCCGGTAGGAGAAGAATTAATGGGAAGAGTTGTTAATGCTTTAGGTCAACCAATTGACGGAAAAGGACCAATTGATACTGATAACCAGAGACCAGTTGAATCAGGAGCTCCAGGAATCATTGAGAGACAACCGGTTGAAATACCGTTACAGACTGGATTAAAAGCGATTGACTCTTTGGTACCTATTGGTCGAGGACAGCGGGAGCTAATTATAGGTGACCGTCAGACTGGTAAGACAGCTATTGGAATAGACACTATTATTAATCAACGTGATAATGATGTGATCTGTATTTATGTTGCAATTGGACAGAAGGCATCTACAGTTGCTCAGGTAGTACAGACATTAGAAGATAATCAAGCTATGGACCATACTATTGTAGTTGCTGCTAATGCTAGTGAAGCATCTGCATTACAGTACATAGCACCTTATTCAGGTTGTGCTATGGGTGAAGAGTATATGTATAATGGTAAAGATGTATTAGTTATCTATGATGATTTATCAAAACATGCTGTTGCATATCGTGAAATGTCATTACTTTTACGTCGACCACCAGGACGAGAAGCTTATCCAGGTGATGTATTCTACTTACACTCTCGTTTATTAGAGAGAGCTGCTAAGTTAAATGATGAGATGGGAGCAGGTTCTTTAACAGCTTTACCGATTATTGAAACTCAAGCTGGTGACGTTTCTGCTTATATCCCTACAAATGTTATTTCCATTACTGATGGTCAGATATACTTAGAAAGTGAATTATTCTATTCAGGTGTAAGACCAGCTATTAATGCCGGTTTATCTGTATCACGAGTAGGTGGTAGTGCGCAGGTTAAGGCTATGAAGAGTGTAGCCGGTACATTGCGTTTGGACTTATCACAGTATCGTGAATTAGAGGCATTTGCGCAGTTTGGTTCTGATTTAGATGAAGCAACTCAGCAGAAGCTGGCACGTGGAGATAGAATAGTAGAAGTTTTAAAACAGCCTGAGAATAGTCCAATGGCTGTAGAAGATCAGGTAATTAGTATTTATACTGTAACTAATGGACATATGAGTGATGTGCCAGAAGATGATATTAAGCGTTTTGAAGAGGAATTAATAGGTTTTATGCATAGTAATTATTCTGAAGTTCCGGAATCAATTAAAGAAACCGGTAAATTAGATGATGAAATTGCAGAGAAATTAGTTGAAGGTATTAAAGAATTTAAGAAAACATTTGTAGCAAGCGATAAGAATGATGAGACTGCTTAGATAGATTAGATTTAAAGTTAAGTTGATCTCCTAAAAAAGTGAGGTGATCATAATGCAAAGTATGCGGGATATTAAACGAAAGATTGGTAGTGTAGAGAATACTAAAAAGATTACACGAGCAATGAAGCTGGTAGCAGCAGCTAAATTAAGAAAGTCTCAAGAACGAGCTGAGGCAGCAAAGCCTTTCTTTACTAAGACACGAGAAACTTTAGTAGATGCTGCTAGTAAATTAGATGGTGAAATGCATACTCTTTTAGAAGAAAGGGAGAGCATAGATAGAATCGGTTATGTAGTTATTACTGGAGACCGAGGTCTTTGTGGACCTTATAATGCTCGGGTATTAAAAAAAGTTAGTGCCCATATTGAAGAGCATGCTAGAAGTAACGATGAGGTAGGAGTAATTTCTGTTGGTAAAAAAGGGAGAAATTATTTTAAAAGAAATAAGATAGAGAATGTTTCTGAATATCTACATATAGATGATGAACCATCAATGAGAACAGCACAGAATATTTCTAATGAAGTAGTTGATTTTTATGAAGAAAGAGTTTTTGATAAGATTCATTTAGTTTACACTCAATTTGAAACTATACTTGCTCAGGAGGCTAAGATAGTACAATTATTACCAGTTAAACCTGAAGGTATGGAAGAAGAAGGATTACAGAGTGAATATATTTATGAGCCTTCTCCAAATAAAGTGTTGGATGTGATTTTGCCTAAATACATCCGAAATATCATGTTTGGTGCTTTATTAGAATCAACGGCCAGTGAATTTGCTTCCCGGATGACTGCTATGGATTCAGCTACTGAGAATGCTGAAGAAATGATTGAAGAATTAACTTTGTCATATAATCGAGCTAGACAGGCCGAAATTACACAAGAGATTTCTGAGATTGTTGGAGGGGCAAACGCTTTAGATTAAACTTGGTTTGAATGATGCGAAGGAGGTATTAAGATGAGCGAGAATCAAGAGCAGAATATTGGACGAGTTGTTGAAGTTATCGGTCCAGTAGTAGAGGTCGAATTTGATGCTGGTCGACTACCAGAGATATATGGTGCTATTAAGATTGTTGATGAAGAGCGTGAAGCGCCTAAAGGAGATGGACCAAAAGATGAAGAAATTGGTGATCCTATAGAGGTTACAGTAGAGGTAATGCACCATGTTGGTGATAATCGTGTTCGTGGTGTAGCTATGTCTTCTACTGATGGTTTAGTAAGAGGTATGAAAGTGCTAGACTTAGGTGGTCCTATTTCTGTACCGATAGGTGAAGAATGCTTAGGACGAATTTTTAATGTATTAGGAGAGCCTATTGATGAAGCAGGAGAAGTAGATACTGATAAGAGAAATCCTATTCATCGGGAGGCGCCACAGTATGAAGTGCTAGAACCATCTGTTGAACTTTTTGAAACTGGTATTAAAGTAATTGACTTATTAGCACCGTATTCTGAAGGTGGTAAAGTTGGTCTATTCGGTGGTGCCGGTGTAGGTAAGACAGTATTGATTATGGAGTTAATTAATAATATTGCAACTGAGCATGGTGGTTACTCTGTATTCTCGGGTGTAGGAGAACGTACTCGTGAAGGTAACGACCTATGGTTAGAAATGAAAGAATCTGGAGTATTAGACAAGGTTGCTTTAGTATATGGTCAGATGAATGAACCACCTGGAGCTCGTATGAGAGTAGGTTTAACTGGATTGACAATGGCAGAACACTTCCGTGATGATTTAGGTCAGGATGTATTACTCTTTATCGATAATATTTTCCGATTCATTCAGGCAGGTTCTGAGGTTTCAGCTTTACTTGGCCGGATGCCATCAGCGGTAGGTTATCAGCCAACATTAGCAACTGATATAGGAGCTTTACAGGAACGGATTACCTCCACTAATAAAGGATCAATCACATCTGTACAGGCGGTTTATGTGCCAGCAGATGACTTGACAGACCCAGCACCAGCAACTACTTTTGCGCACTTAGATGCGACAACAGTATTATCAAGACCTATTGCTGAGAAAGGGATTTATCCTGCAGTGGACCCATTAGATTCAACTTCTAGAATTCTTGATCCAAATATAATTGGTGAAAAACATTATGAGATTGCTCGTAGAGTACAGGAAACATTACAGAGTTATAAAGACTTACAGGATATCATTGCTATCTTAGGTATGGATGAATTATCACCAGAAGATAAATTAACAGTAGAGAGAGCACGTAAAATTGAAAGATTCTTATCACAGCCATTCTTTGTAGCAGAGCAGTTTACTGGAACTCCTGGTAAGTATGTACCGATTAATGAAACTATTAATGGATTTGAAGAAATCTTAGATGGTAAGCATGATGATTTACCTGAAGAGGCTTTCTATATGGTAGGTACTATGCAAGAAGCAAAAGAAAAGGCGAAAAGCTTAAAGGGAAGTGAGTAATGATGTCTACTATTCAACTTGACATCGTGACTCCAGAACGGGTTGTATATAGTGAAGAAGTAGAAATGGTTGTAGTTCCTGCTATGGATGGAGATTTAGGTATTTTACCTAAACATGCTCCTTTAATTTCAGGATTAAATGTAGGTAAGATTAGATTCAAAAACCAAGGCAATGAGACTGTTGTTGTCACTAGTGGTGGATTTTTAGAAGTGAAGCCAGATCAAGTAAATGTTTTAGCTGACACAGCTGAGTTTCCTGATGAGATAGATATAGAAAGAGCTAGAGAAGCTAAGCAAAGAGCAGAAAAACGTTTAGAACAGAATAGTCCTGATGTTAATGAAATTAGAGCTGAGAATGCTTTAAAAAGAGCTATAAATAGAATGAAGGTAGCTAAAGGAGAGTAAGAGAAGACCTCTTACTCTTCTTCTTTTTGTATGTAAATATAAATAATTAGGTATTATATAGCAAGGGAGGGAAAGTAATTGAAATCTAAAGATGAAGAAATAGAAGAAGAAGCAGTTTTGAATCAGAATAAAAGTAAATTAGAAAAGACTATTTCTGCCGGAATTCATGGTGGATATGAGTTTAAAAAAGGTGAGAAGAATCAATTTCTTGGAGAATTTAGAGAGAGGATAATTAGAGTATTGAATTTTAAGCAGATCATTGAACCAGGAGTTTATCCTGAAGTTTTAGAAGCAATTAAAGATTCTGAGGCTAAAAAGTTAATTATTAGTAGAAAAGCTAACTTAAAAGCTGCTAAAGATTACATTGAACTAGCAAATCAAAATAATCTTTCCTTCAAAAAGGTAGACTCACCAGAATTCAAAGGAGATATAGGTTTAGCAGTAGTTAGTGATCATGCGGTACATCATGAAGAAATTATAGTAATTGATAAAGAAGAGAAATTCAAAGAAATAGGTTTACCTGTAGAATTATTACAAAAAGCTGGCGAAAAAATTTGTGCAGATTGTTATCATAAGATAGAAGAAAATGCTCCTGAAGAATTAATTAACTTTGAGAAAATGAGTTGGATTGATAGTTTATTTAACTCCTCTTGTGTCTGTTAAGAGTGAATTCAAATAAATATTACTTTTATAAGCAGGATATTAAGTTTCCATCTAGAAAATAAAGATGAAGCAATTTAATATGTTAATATAAAAGACATATGGATTCATATAGATTAATTGTTAACAAATTCACAACAGGAGGATATAAAGTAATGAAGAGATTGTTGGTTAGAGAAACTAGAAATTTGAATGGAAGAATTGCTGTTAATGGTGCAAAGAATGCTGCGTTACCGATTATTGCTGCTTCTTTATTGGGAGAAGGAGAGAGTAAATTAAAAGGAATTCCAAATTTAAGAGATGTTAATAACTTAGTCAAGCTCTTATCAGATTTAGGAGCTAAGGTAGATTTTTCTGGTAATGAAATAGAGGTTAATGCTGATTTAGTCAATAAATATAGTACTCATAATGAGTTAGCCAGGAAGCTGAGAGCATCATATTATACTTTAGGTGCTTTATTAGGAAGATATGGTCAAGCTCAATGTGCTTTGCCGGGAGGTTGTGAAATAGGCAATCGTCCAATAGATTTACATTTAAAGGGCTTTACGGCTTTAGGTGCAGAGGTTGAGTTAAACCATGGTATAGTTAAATTAGAGGCAGATAAATTAATTGGTGCTAAGATTTATTTGGATTATCCTAGTGTAGGGGCTACAATGAATATTATGTTAGCTGCTGTTAAAGCAGAGGGTGAAACGGTTATTGAAAATGTTGCTCGAGAACCTGAAATTATAGATCTAGCTAATTATTTAAATATAATGGGGGCTAAAGTTAAAGGTGCTGGAACTGATGTAATTAAGATTGAAGGTGTTGAAGAGTTAATAGGAGCGGATTATACAATCATACCTGATCGAATCGAGGCTGGTACTTATATGATGGCTGCAGCTGCTATTGGTGGAGAACTTGTAATAGAGAATGTATTGGTAGAACATGTTAGAGCTTTAATAGCTAAATTAAAAGAAATGGGAGTAGAAGTAATAGAAGATGTTAATCAGGTTAAAGTGACTGCTCCTAACAAATTAGCAGGTGTAGATGTTAAAACTATGCCATATCCAGGATTTCCAACAGATATGCAATCACAATTCATGACATTATTAACTCAAGCTGAAGGTGAAAATGTAGTCATTGAAACAGTATTTGAGAATCGTTTTGGCCATGTTGATGAATTAAGAAGAATGGGAGCTAAAATAAAAGTAGATGGTAGAAGTGCTGTAGTTGCTAAAGCTAATTTAGAAGGGGCTCAAGTTGAAGCTACCGACTTGCGAGCAGGAGCAGCTTTAATTATTGCTGGCTTATTAGCTAAGGGAGAAACAGAAATCTATAATGTTCATCATATTGAACGTGGTTATCAAAATATTACTAGAAAATTAAGAGATATCGGTGCCAATATAGAATTAATTACGTAATAGTTTTTCCGCCTATCACTAAAATAGTGGTAGGTTTTTTTGTATATAATTTCCCTTATTAGCATAATGTTTAATAAGTTTTAGCTAAAGGAGGGGGTTAACGATAAAAGAGATAATAACATTTGTTTTAATTTTGAATTTTCTTATTTTAATTTTGGTACCAACTATTATGATTAAAGGTTGGGATAGTATAATAGATGATAAAAATAATCAAATTAGAGTTAAAATTATAGATTCTAATGAAGAAGTAATTGAACTTCCTTTAGAAGAGTATATAAAAGGGGTAGTAGCAGCAGAAATGCCAGCTAATTTTGGAATAGAAGCTCTTAAAGCACAAGCTGTAGCTGCTAGGACTTATACTTTAAGGAAGGTACAGGGAAATAAAAGCAGAATAATTGAAATGACTACTGATATTAATTCTGATCAAGCTTGGATAGATAAAGAAGAAATGATGAAAAGATGGGGCAATTTAAAATATTGGTTTAAGATAGCAAAGGCTGTTGATTCTACAGAAGGTATTTTTTTAACTTATGAAGGTAGGATAATTTCTGCGGTATATCATTCAGCTAGCGGAGGAGTTACTGCAGCTGCTAGAAATGTATGGGGTAGAGACTTACCTTACTTAAAAGTGGTTAAGAGCCCTTATGAATCTAATTCTCCTTATAATCATTATGTCCAAGAGTATTCAATCAGAGACTTTGGTAAAAGATTAGGAATAAATAGATTAAATAAAGCTGAATTAATATATAATATGAAAATTTTAGAAAAAAGTTCAAGTGGGAGAGTATTAAAAATTCAAGTATTAGATCAGATCTTAACCGGAAGGGAGTTAAGAACTAGGCTAGGTCTTAAATCAACTAATTTTAGATATAAACTACAAGGTAGTCATATTAAGTTTATTACTAAAGGGAATGGACATGGAGCTGGAATGAGCCAATATGGAGCTAATGGAATGGCTAAAAAGGGTTATAATTACTTGGAGATTTTAAAGCATTATTATCCTGGAACAAAATTAAAAAGGATGACATATTGATTAAGGCGTTTAAGAAAATAATAGAATATAAGTAAATAAGTGTATAATTATTTTACCTCTGGATATAATAAGTTGTGGAGGTGAAATAAATGTCTAAAGATGATAAAAAAGATGATAAAAAATTCCCTTTTTCTATTAAAACTGATAAAGAAGATATTAAACTAAAATTGACAAAGAATGTTCAGGATTTAGCAGATAAATTTTCTTGGCACAAGTTTTTAACTAGAGTTCTGACTAATAAAAAAATAGTATTCTTAATAATAGCCATAATAGTAGGAGGAGCTTTACTTTTACCTAGGGTATATAATTCTACTTTAAAAGAAGATACTTCATATGAAGATAAAGTTGTAATTTATGAAGATGTTCCTGGGCATGTTAATAAAGGAATAGAAAAGAATTCAGAAGTAACAAAGCCCCCTATTAAAGTTCAAACTAAGTCAAACAATAAAGCACAAGAAAATAGAGAAATAAAAGATGAAACAACTAAAGAGAACAAGGAAGTAGCAGAACCAATAAATGCCCGTCCAGAATTTTCATTACCTGTTAAAGGGTCTAAAATTGAGCGGCAGTATGGTTGGAGTAAAGACCCAGTTTTAGAAGATTGGCGTTTTCACCAAGGTATTGATATTGCTGCTGCTCAAGCAACACAAATTAAGTCTGTTGCCAATGGGAAGGTAGAAAAAGTTAGAGAAGATGATTATTTAGGATTAGTTTTGGTTATTAAACACTCTAACGGTTATAAGACAGTTTATGGTCATGCTCAAAAATCTTACTTGGAAGAAGGCCAACATGTAAAAACTGGACAGGCTATAGGTGAAGTAGGAGATTCTGGATTAGTTATGAAACCGACTCTACATTTTGAAATTTGGAAAGAAAATAAAAGTATAAAACCTTCGGAATACTTAAATTTATAATTTGATCAATATGATTTTTGTCTGCTCTAATTATATTAGGTTTATACATATATGATTTAAGGAAGCCCATGTATCTTTTAAAAGATACATGGGTTTTTTCTTTCTTTACCCTTTCTCTTCAATCTAAAAACATATTTTTATAATTATAGCATATATATTTATCAAGGGATAAATGGGTAGGAGGGAAGGTTAATGAAAGATTATATTTATCAAAGAGTTATGGAAGTAAGTAATTATATATATGAAACTAAGGCAACGGTTAGGCAGGCAGCTAAGGTATTTGGGGTTAGTAAGAGTACTATTCATAAAGATGTAACAGAAAGGTTAGAAAAGATCGATAGCAGATTAGCTGATCAAGTTAAGAAAGTTTTAGAATATAATAAGGCTGAGCGTCATATTCGAGGTGGTGAGGCTACTAAACGAAAATATTTATCTAATTATGAAGAGATGAATGAAGATTAATGTTCAATTTTTCACTTACAAAACAGGAGATTAAGTATATATATAGAATATAGTGAATAAGGCAAAAATTAAATGTAAATACGAGAGTGAGGTGACGGGGTTAATGCTTAGAGGAATGTATACAGCAGCATCAGGTATGAATTCAGCATTAAAACGAACTAATATAATTACAAATAATCTAGCTAATGTTAACACTACTGGTTATAAAAAAGATAATACTATTAATAAGTCTTTTTCAGAGGTTTTATTAAGGCGCTTGCCAGATGGTAAATTCATTGGGGAAGCAGGTCAAGGAACAGAAGTAGAGGAAACAGTTACTGATTTTAGCTTAGGTAAAATACATAAAACAGATAATCCATTTGATTGGGCAATTAATGGCGAAGGTTTTTTTGCAGTCCAAACATCAAAGGGAATTAGATATACTAGAAATGGTAATTTTAATCTGAATCGAAATGGACAAGTAGTTACCCAAAATGGCAATTTAGTTTTAGGACAAGGTGGTCCTTTACAGGTTTTTGGTGATAATGTACAATTAGATAATCAGAATAACTTAGTGGTCGATGGACAAATTGCTGGTCAAATTAGATTAGTAACTTTTTCTAATTCAAATGGCTTAGTCAAGGAAGGCAATACATTGTATCGGGCTACTCCAGATGTTGGTAACCAATTCATGGCTACTGGAGAAGTAAGTCAAGGGTATTTAGAGTCAGCAAATGTTAATGTTGTAGAATCTATGACCAATATGATTGAAGCAACTAGACATTATGAAGCTAACCAAAAAATCATCAAGACTTATGACAAAAGTTTAGGTGATGCAGTTAATTCTGTAGGAAAAGTATAAAAGGGCTGGACTTTTTAATAAGAGGCCTGAATCGTGGACTGATTGAAGCGATTTATAGAATGAAGTTATTAAATTAAATACTGATTTTTAATATATAGGAGGTTAATATCCATGATTAGATCATTGTGGACAGCAGCAACTGGAATGAAGGCACAACAGTTAAATATTGATACTATTTCTAACAACTTATCTAATGTTAATACTAGTGGTTTTAAGAAAAGTAGAGTTGGTTTTCAAGATTTAATGTATCAATCATTACGAGAAGCAGGAACCCCTAATAATCAAGGTTCTCAAGTCCCGACCGGGATAGAAGTAGGACATGGTGTTAGGCCAGCTGCTACACAGAAATTATTTTCCCAAGGAAGCTTTCAAAAAACCGGGAATCCTTTAGATATTGCTATTGAAGGTGATGGATTCTTTCAAGTATTGCAGCCAGACGGTAGAGTAGCTTATACCCGTGATGGATCATTAAAGAGAGATAATAATGGGCGATTAGTAACTTCTGATGGATATCCAGTTCAACCTGAAATAACAATTCCTGAGGATGCAGTTAATGTAACAGTAACTGTTGAAGGTAATGTTTTAGTTAAACAACCAGGTAGTGAAGAATTAAATGAAATTGGACAACTTGAATTAGCTCGGTTTTCTAATCCAGCAGGATTAAAGAGTCTTGGTAGAAATTTATTTATGAAGACACCTGCTTCTGGAGAACCTACTGTAGGCGTTCCTGCCGAAAATGGTTTTGGAACTTTGAGTCAAGGATACTTAGAGCAGTCAAATGTAAAAGTAGTTGAAGAGATGGTAAATATGATTGCAGCTCAACGTGCTTATGAAGTTAATTCTAAAGCAATTAGAGCTTCAGATGAGATGTTACAGCAAGCTAATAATTTAAAAAGATAAAGTGAGCTGATAGATAATGATTAAAAGGAAGCAGTTACCACAATTGAAATTAATTGTTGGAGTATTGGTTCTGTTGTTAGGTTTAAGCTCGGTAGCTGTTGCTCAAAATAGAGTGACTATTAAAGTAGATTATAAAGTCAAAGTAGATGGTCCTAAATTGACTTTAGGAGATATAGCAGTTATTAAAGGGGGAGAACCTCCTAAAATAGAGTTAGCGAGCATTAACTTAGGTAGAGCGCCACTTCCAGGTTATACTAGGGTTTTAAAACAGGAATATATTATTGCTGCCTTAAGAAGAGCTGGTTTTACTCTTAATAACTTTTATTATCATATTCCTAAACAGGTTAGGGTTACTACTCGATACCAAACACTGGATGGACAGCAGCTAGCTCAAAAAGTTAAGGAATATATTCCTCAAAATATTGATTTTAAATCAGAGGATATTGATATTAAAATCCAACAAGTTGCTAATAAAATTAAATTACCTGTCGGTAAAGTACGGTTACAGGTTGGGAATTTATATTCTCGAAACCTATTAGGGAGACAGACGATTCCTATACATATATATATAAATGGAAACTTAGCTAGAAAAAAATATATACAAGCAGAAGTTAAGGTCTATCAACAAGTTTTGGTAGCAAAAGATATGATTAAAAGGCATCAAAATTTATCTAAGGATTTATTTAAATGGAGAAAAAAGTTAGTCTCTAATCGTTATGGTAATCAACCTTTTACTAAGTTAGAATCTATTCAGAATTTTAGACTTAAAAGAACACTTAATGCAGGACAGGTATTAACAGACAATGTAATAGAAACTCCTCCTTTAGTTAAAAGACGTGAAAGAGTAAAGATTATTGCTAAGGTTAATGGAGTTAGGGTTAGTACAGTGGGAATTGCTTTAGGATCCGGAGCTAAAGGAGATATTATTGAGGTTGAAAATTTAAATACCGATAAGAAATTAATGGCTGAAGTTATAGGTAAGGATACTGTAAAGGTTATCTTATAAATTATATTGAGGTGTGGATTATGAATAAATTTCACCAAAAGTTTTTGATGATAGTCATGGTTATGTTCTGCTTTATTTTTCTAATGTCGGCTTCTAGTTTGGCTGTTTCTTTATATGAAGATGCAGGTTCACTATATGATGAACATAAAGCTAAGAACATGGGTGATATTTTAACTGTTATTATTCAAGAACAATCTGCTGCTACTCAAGAGGCAGACACTGACACGGAGCAGAGTAATGAGTTAGAAGTAAGTCCTGGTGGTGGACTCTTAGATTTTATTAAGATGCTTAGAATGAGTCAAGAGGATTCTTCATCCGCCAGTGGGAGTACAAGCCAAAGTGGAAACTTAAGTGCGCGAATGACTGTACAAGTAGTTCAGGTTTTAGCTAATGATAATTTGAGAATTCATGGCGTTAAAGAAATTACAATTAATGAAGAGACTCAAAAAATAGAATTATCAGGTATCGTTAGACCTGAAGATATCACTGTTAATAATACTATTGATTCTACCCAAATAGCCAACGGCAAGATTACATATGATGGTGAAGGAGCTATAGGAGATAAACAGCGGCCAGGTCTGTTCACTAGGGTGTTAAATATATTATTTTAGTCTATTATTTTCTGTGAGGTGTGCATAGTATGCGAAGGAATAAAGTAGTAACTATATTAATTATGGTTTTAGTTTTACATTCATTATTATCTCTGCCGCTGATAGCTAAGGTACAAGATAGTTACCTTAATAATCCATTAGTTAGAGTTAAAGATATTACTAGAATTCAAGGAGTTAGAGATAATCAGTTACTCGGTTATGGTTTAGTAGTTGGCTTAAGCGGGAGTGGTGATAGTAGTAGTTCTGAAGCTACTGTACGTTCAATTGCTAATATGTTAAAGAAATTTGGAGTTAATGTTAATTCAAATCAAGTTGAATCTGAAAATATAGCTGCTGTAATGGTGACAGCTGAGTTGCCGCCTTTTAGTAGACCGGGAGATAGGGTAGATCTAAATGTTTCCTCTATTGGTGATGCTGAAAGTTTACAAGGTGGTACTTTATTAATGACTCCATTAACTGGGCCTAATCAGAAAGAAGTTTATGCAATGGGCCAGGGACCAATATCCATTGGAGGATTTAATGCCAGTCAAGGAGGAAATTCTGTTCGAAAAAATCATACTACTGTAGGAATGATCCCTAATGGTGGTATTATAGAACGAGAAGTTAGAACTGATTTTATGAATAAAGGTGAAATAACTTTATTATTAGATAATCCTGATTTTGCAACTGCTCAGCGAATTGCTGAAGCAGTTAATCAACGTTATGGGTATAATTCGGATGGTAATAACTTTGCTCAAGCTTTAGATCCAGGTCGAGTTGAAGTTACAGTACCTAGTTATTTTAAAGATAGATCGGTTAGTTTCATAGCTGAGATTAATAAATTACCGGTTAGGCCAGATACTGAGGCTAAAGTAGTGATTAATGAAAGAACTGGTACTATAGTAATGGGTCATAATGTAAGAATTTCTACTATTTCAGTAGCCCATGGGAATTTAACAATTACTATTTCTACGCAAGAAGAGGTTGATCAACCTCCTCCATTATCAGAAGGTGAGACTGAAAAGACTCAAAATACTGATGTTAGTGCTAAAGAAGAGAAGAGTAATTTATTAGTGGTTCCTAAAGGTTCTACTATTTCAGATGTAGTCAAGGCTTTAAATGGGGTAGGTGCTACTCCACGGGATACTATAGCAATTTTACAGGCTATTAAGCAGGCTGGCGCTTTACATGCTAAGTTAGAAATTATGTAAATTAAGTGAGGGATTGAAGATATGAAAATCAGTAGCAATCAAAGCTTAAGGTTATTACAGACAAAGAATGATTTACAACGGAGTAAAAGGGAAGTAAATAACTTTAAGCAAAGCTTACAGAAGGCAGAACAAGTAATGCAAAGTGAAAAAGAACGGGAAACTAAATTGAGAGAAGTTAGCAAGAAATTTTCTGCTCTCTTTGTTGGTCTAATGTTAAAGGAAATGCGAAAGACGATTCCGAAGTCTGGATATTTAAATGGTGGATTAAAGGAAGATATATTTAGAGAAAGATTGGATCAGAAGTATGCACAGGAGATTTCTCGTTCTCAGCAGTTGGATATGGCTGAAGTACTCTATAAACAGTTAAACCAAAAAATAGAGTAGGAGATTCTTTAGTTGACTTTAGTATAAACTGTGATTAATAATAATAATGATACATAGTAGTGGATAGTAAATAGCTAGGGCTATCCAGTTGTTAGGAAGGGAAGGGATATAATTGTATAAACGGTGGTTTATAGTAATTGGATTAGTAATTTCTCTTTTAATTTCATTACCGGCTTTAGCAACAAATAAACCCATTAAGCGTAATATTATGCCTGTTAATCAAGTTAAAAGAGATATGACAGGGATTGGTAAGACGGTAATTTCTGGGACAAAGATAGAAGAGTTTAACGTTAAAGTATTAGGTATTTTAAAGAATCAAAAGGTTAATCAAGATTTGATTTTAGTTAAAGTTAGTGGTGATCTGATCGAAGAGACTGGAGGAATAGCCGCTGGAATGAGTGGTAGCCCAGTCTATATTGATGGTAAATTAATTGGAGCCATTGGTTATGGTTGGCAATTAACGGAACATAAGATTGGTATGGTAACTCCTATTGAAGATATGATTAATATTTGGAAGTTAGATAAGATTAATAATAAAAAGACGGCTTTCTTATCAGATCCAATAAAAGTTGCTGGCCAAGTAAAGACTAAAGTTCGGTTTATGAATAAAGAACCTAGAAAGATAACAGAGCAAGCAGATAACGAGTTATTAGCTTATCCTGCTAAGACACCACTATTAGTAAATGGTTTAGGAAGAGGGGCCTTAGATTACTTGAGTAATGAACTGCAGGATTATGGTTTAAAACCGGTTCAAGGTGGTGGAGTAACTCAAAGTCAAAAAAAGAAAATAGATGATGAATTAAAACCTGGTAGTGCTATAGCAGTTCAATTAGTTCGAGGAGATATTGATGTTTCAGCAATTGGAACTTTAACTTATAAGGAAGATGACCGGGTTTTAGGATTTGGTCATAGATTTATGAATAAAGGTGAGAGTAATTACTTCTTATCTTCTGCTTATATTCATCAAATGATTAAAAGTTTAGAGATGCCTTTTAAATTAGGTGCTCCTTTGAATTTAAAAGGAATCATTACTCAAGATCGTACTGCAGGAGTAGGAGGTAAAGTAGGAGAGTTTCCTAAAGTTGTCCCTTTAGAAGTAAAAGTGACGGATCAAGACTTGAATAGGACGAGAGATATTAATGTACAATTAGTTAGAGATGAAGATTTAATTCAACCTTTAGCAGGTTCAGTAGTTTATCAAGCTATTAGTAGCACTATTGATAGGCAAGGAGGAGGAACTGCTGAAGTTGAAATGGAAATTATGGCGAATAACTTAGATGAAAAAATAATTAAAAGAAAGAATATATTTTATAATCGTGGTGATGTAGCCGCTGTTGCTTTAAATGATTTTTTAAAAGGTTTAGCTCTAATTACTCAAAATCCATTTCAAAAGATTAATTTAATTGATATTAAATTAAATATTAAGATTAAAGAGGAACCACAAGTTGCTTTAATAGAAGAAGTTAATTTTTCACAACAAAAAGTTAAACCAGGGGAAGAAATAGAATTCAAGGTTAAGCTAAGACCATATAGAAAAGAATCTATAGTTGAAAAATATAGCTTTAAAGTTCCCGAAAATATTGATGCAGGGAAAGTTAATATAGAAATAATTGGAGGTCGTGAGGCAAACTTTACTTCTCAACAAGAGGTTACAAAAGAAGAAACTGAGTATGGTCATGGTAAAAACGAGACATTTAAAGATTTAGAAGAAGTAATTGACACTTTTAAAGAACAAAAGATTAATAGCGAATTGGTAATCAGGGTTTATCCAAGTTATGAGGAAGAGGCAATACCAGTTAGTGGTGATAATAATTCAAAACAGAGTCAGATTTCTCACCAAAGAAAAGAGCTATCCTCTAAAGCAAGTGATAATATTGAAAATGAAGGTAGTAATGTTAAGGCTAATGAAGAAATATTTGAAGAATCATTTTCTACTAACTACATTTTAGAAGGTAGAGTGGATACGGAATTAGAGATTCAACCTAAGGATAAGAATAAATCTAAAGACAAAGAAGGTAAAAAGGTAACCAAACCTCAAGTCAAAAATAAAGATAAGGTTAAGAGTGGGCATAAAAGTTAATAAAGTTAATGTAATTAAAGGCAAGCCTCAAGAGGCTTGCCTTTAAACAGGACACATTTTAACGATAACAGTAATTAAATTCCAAAATTATAAGGAAATAACTGATTATAACTGTTGCATCTTTTAATAAAATATATTATCATAAGAGTAGTCTGAGGTTAAGAATTGAATTGAAAATTGGAGGCCATATGATGATTTCGGTAAATAAGAAAGTGAAAATAGTGCTTCCTATGGTTTTGGTTCTTTGTTTATTAGGTTTTGTCATTTTCACATTATCTTCTAATTGGGTGAATTTTTCTGCTCAAATTAAAGAGAAGATGGTTTCTATAGTAAAGGATAAGTATGGTTATCAAATTGATTTAGCTAAAATTGAGATTAGTGGAATTAATCAATTATTAATTAAGGATTTATATCTAGATGACGGCAGGAAATATCAATTAACTGCTAATAAAGTTGAAATTTCCTATAATATATTAGATGTATTATTACAGAAAAGTGATATGATAAGTAGTGTTCGTCAAGTTGAATTATTTTCACCAAAACTTGAAGTAACTAAGGTTAAGGATCCTGATATAAATATTATTCCTATCGTTAATCACTTTACAGGAAAAATTATTGTTAAAGAAGGAACCTTAAGTGGAGATATTGATGCCATAAAAGGAATTAATAGATTAGAAAAGATTAATGGTAAGGTAAAATTGAATAAAAAAAGTATGAAATTCAATTTAAATTCTCGTCTACCAGATAATAATGGCCAATTTATAGTAGAAGGTATAGCTGACTTACGAGAGTTTCAGGTGAGTATTAATTTAAATGACTTAAATTTGAATCTGTTCGCTAGTGAATTACAAAATACATTATCGAAGTCCAAGATTAAATTAAAAGATGGAAGAGTAAATGGGACATTACATGTGAAAGGTAATACAACAGTTAATTCTTTAGCTGATTTAGATTATAATGGTGAATTGGAGATTAAAGACAGCATACTTAAGCATGATGATTTTTCTTATGGAATTAAGATAGTAAATGGTAGATTAAATATAAACAAACAGGGTTTAATTATTAAAAAATTAATAGCTGATATTAATGGATCTAAATTAGACTTAGCGGGTGTAGTTAAAGGTTGGCAGGATTCTAAGTTATATTTAGAGTTTAGTAGCTCTCACTTAGATTTAAATATATTAACAGATTTATTGCCTTCACAGTTAGTAGTAGATGGGAGTGCTAAGACTGTTGGACAGATAAGAGGCTCAGTAAGTAATCCTGAAGTTAGGACTCAAATTAGATTACCAGAAGTAGAGATTAATGATTTTAAATTTAAAAATTTCAGATTTGGTTTAAGGTATAAAAATAATTTAATTACTTTAAGTGGATTTAAATCTAAAGTGGCTAATGGAACTTTAAGTGGTCGTGGAACTATTAGTTGGTCTAAAGATAATCCACTGGTGTATACAGCCTCGTTAGAATCTAAAGGAATTGAATTAAAGAGGTTAAAACCAATTAGTCAATCTTTAGATTTAACAGGTAAATTAAATGGGAGTTTAGTAATTGGGGGTCAGGAGTCTTTTGAAAGTTTAACGATGTTTGGTAGCATTAAAGTTGACAGTGGCGCATGGAGAGAATATAAATTTGATGGAATGAATAGTAATTTTTGGTTTAACGATACTCAATTATTATTAAGTGATATAACTGTAAAATCTGGAGAAAGTCGTTGGAATGCTAGAGGAGTGGTCAATACTGATCAAACCTTAAGTTTAGATATTACAGCTAAAGATGTTAAACTTTCTGAATTGACAGGGTTACATAATTATCGGACCCTGGTGGGGTCTGCTAATTTACAAGGAAAGTTATCAGGAAAAATTAGTTCTCCTCATTTTTCAGGTGATATTAAAGGAGAAGAAATAAGTTATAAAAATAGAGAGTTAGAAAAAGTAAAAGGAAGATTAACTTATGGTAACGAAAGAATTATATTAGAAGATATGGTTATAACAGATCAATCTTCTAATTATGAATTAGTTGGAAGTATACAATTGGCTAATAAACCAAAATTTGACCTTAATTTAAAGACTAAGGCAGGAAAAATTAGAGACTTATATAAATTTATTATTAGTCAGGAATTAAAAGAGGTCGATGGGCAGTTTGCTGGTGGCTTGAATATTAAAGGAACAGTTGATGATTTTCAAGCTGAAGGAAGACTGAGAATATTAGCTGGTCAGGTAAGAGGGATAAAACTTAGTTCCGGTTGGTTAACCCTTAATTGGCAAGATAATAAGTTGCGAATAGAAAACTTGCAATTATTTAGTGATGATTCAAAATTAATTGGACAGGGTATTGTTAAAAGAAATGGTGATTTAGATATTACATTAAACGCAGAAGATGTAAGTATATCTGAATTAGATTTATTTCCTATAGGTTTTGGAGAATTACAAGGAAGTTTAGATTTTACTGGTCATTTAAAAGGGAATCTTTCTAATCCTAATTTAATTGGAGATGTTGATTTGAATGAAGGTGTAGTAGCTGGACATGATTTGCAGAATATAACAGGGAATATTAATTATATGGACCAAATTATTAGTCTGCAAAATTTAGAAATTAATAGACAGGAAACCGAATATGAAATAAATGGGGATCTTGATTTAGAAAAGAAAGAATTTAAGGAACTCCATTTAGAGATGGTCGACGGACAATTAGCTGAATTAGCAGAAATATTACCTTGGGAAGTAAAAGAAAAAATACCACATAGTTTCTTTGGACAATTAGTTTTTAATGGTGCATTTAAAGAGCCTAAGGTTAAAGGACAGATTTTAGTAGGTGATATTGATCGTGATGGATATTTAATTCTTAAGGGGAGTTATGATTATAGATTAGGTGCTGACCTTCTTTTGCAGACGAAGAACTTTGCTTTAGCTCCTTTTGATGGTTCAATACCTTTAAATCATGATATAGGAGGGAGTCTTAATTCGAAGATTGAATTAGATGGTGAATTAAATTCCTTAGATATCAATTCAAGTATTGAAATTTTAAATGGGCATGTAGATGATTATGAGTATGAATCATTAGCAGGTTCATTTATCTTAAAAGAAGGTAATCAATTTAAAATTACGCGTCAATTGAAGTTAAGAGTAAATGATCAAAATCTAATTACTGCTGATGGTTATCTACCACTTCGGGGTCAGACTGATCCACTTTATATTGATATTAAGTTTAAAGAAGGTGATTTAAGTCTTTTATCTCAATGGTTAGAAGGTGTTAAAACTGCAGAAGGTAATGGTGATGCTCATCTTGTTATTTCTGGTAGTAAGAGGGATCCTCATTATGATGGTAGAGTTGAAGTTAATAATGGAGAATTATCTATAGTAGGTTTAACCAGTGACTTTTCAAATCTGAATGGAGTTTTAGAAATTAAAGATCAATTAATAAAGGTTGATAAATTGACTAGTAGGTATGGAGGAGGTAGTTTTAATACTCAAGGAAATGTTAGGATTAATGATTGGAGATTAGGTGAAGTTAATCTAACATTTACGGGGGATAGTTTGCCGGTTGAACATGGTTCTTGGCAAGGGAAGAATGATGCGACCTTAAAGATTGGAGGTATTGCTAGTAACCCTATAATAAGGGGAGAGATTTTGGCATATGATACTCGGATTATTATTCCTTTCAAATGGCCGGCTGTCAGTGATGGCTCTAAGTCATTAATAGAACCACAATTTGATCTTAAGGTCAAACCAGGGAAAGAAGTTAAGGTTTATAATGATAATATAGATATCTTAATTGAAGAAGGTACTTTGCAAATAGTCTCTGGCAAACAAGGGATAGAATTAAAAGGAGAATTAACTTCTAAAACTGGTGGTTTTAATTATTATAATACTGAATTTGAGTTAGTATCCGGTACGGCTACTTTTGATGAATATGGAGGTAATATTCCGAAATTAGATATAGTAGCTAATACTAAGGTGATGAATTTAGTTGAAGAACAAGAGAAGGAGTATGATACTGAGAAAGTAGAAGTCTTATTGAGGTTAGGTGGCCCTGCTAATCAGATGTCTATTAACTTAGAATCAGATCCATCTTTGAGCAAACCAGAGATTCTTAATTTATTAGCTAGGAGAGGTGGATTAGGTAGTCTATTAGAAGGCAATTATGATCAAGTAATTGAAGATGAATTAGTAAGAGTTTTACAGGCAGGGATTCGAGTTGAATTCTTGTCTAATATAGAAGAGACTCTGGAAGATAAATGGGACCTTGATGAATTTAAGTTATATTCCGGTATAGGAAATGGCTTTAATTTAAAGATGGGTAAGCAAATAACAGATGATTTGTTCCTTAAGTATAATCAGGAGTTTGCTGGTGATGAAGAAAGGTCTATTGGTTTTGAATATGAAATGTTTGATAAATTAAAGGATGTAGTTTTAGACGGAACAATTGGCAACGATGATGAGTATCGTTTAGAATTAGAAGCTAAGTTTTCATTTAACTAAATAATGGTATTCAATTTATAGTTATCTAATTAAAAGGAGGAATTAATTTGCAAAACAGGCTAAAGATTTTAGCTGTAGTACTTAGTTTAACTATATTACTAAGTAGTTTTAGCGTAGTTTGGGCTGCATCAGACAATGGTAAACATAGCAACTTTATTACAGCAATTGAGGTAAAAGGTAATAAAAAGATTTCTAATGAGGAGATTTTAAAGGTAGTTAAGACTTCAATAGGAGATCAGATTTCTAACCAGAAATTACAAAAGGATTTACAAGCTATTTTTGATTTAGGATATTTCTTTGATGTCCAAGCTTCGTTTGAAAATTATAAGAATGGAGTTAAGTTGATCTTTGAAGTAGTAGAAAATCCTATTTTAAAGAAGATTAAAATTAAAGGTAATCAGGCAATATCTGCAGGAAAGATAAAAGAACAATTGAAACTAAAGACTGATAAGATGTTAAATACTAATCAATTAAATAAAAATTTAAGAAAAGTTGAATCGTATTATCAAGAAGAAGGTTATATGTTAGCTAAGATAGAGGATATTTTGATGAAGAAGGATGGTACTTTAGTTGTTACCATTAGTGAAGGTAAGTTAGCTGAGATTAAGATTGAAGGGAATGAAAAGACTAAGGACTTCGTTATTAAGAGAAAGCTAACTATGGAACCAGGAGATGTATTTAATGTAAAAGAGATGAAGCAGGATTTAAGAGATATTTATAATTTGGGTTTCTTTAAAGATATTAAACCAAAATTAGAGAAGAATTCTACTAATGAGAATAGTGTTAGCTTAACTATAGAGGTTAAAGAGCGTAAGACAGGTAACTTTGGAATTGGTGCTGGTTATAGTAGTACTGATGGTTGGTTAGGACATATTGAAGTTCAAGAGAAGAATTTCAAAGGGAGAGCACAAAAACTTGGTTTCCGTTGGGAGTTTGGTGAAGAGAATACAACATATGAGTTAAGTTTCTTCGAGCCATGGGCTTTTGGTAGTGATACTTCATTTGGATTCAGCATTTATGACCGTACTGATGAGAAGACAGGAGATTTCTCTGAATATGCACAAGGCTCTAATAATGAAGCTTTAGACTATGAAGAGCAAGAAAAAGGAGGAAGTATTACTCTTGGTCATCCTTTAGGCTATGACATAGAAGGATATTTAAAGTATGAATATGATGATACTTCTTTAGATGGAGAGAATATACCTTCAGCAGCACTAGAAGAATTAGAAGGTAATACTCGTAGTTTAACTTTTTCTACTGTTAGGGATACACGAAATGATGTCTTTAATCCAACAGATGGACGTCAAGATAGACTTTCTATTGAATATGCAGGTCAGCAGTTAGGCGGTGA
Source organism: Selenihalanaerobacter shriftii (assembly GCF_900167185.1). Classification (NCBI taxonomy): domain Bacteria; kingdom Bacillati; phylum Bacillota; class Clostridia; order Halanaerobiales; family Halobacteroidaceae; genus Selenihalanaerobacter; species Selenihalanaerobacter shriftii. Next base: position 54,765 of record NZ_FUWM01000007.1, on the reverse strand, counting down.
CACTGATTTTACTAAGTATCAGTTAGATTTAAGAGATTATACTCCAGCCTATTTTTTTGAAGATAATAGTTGGGCTTTTCGTTTCAAAACAGGATTAAGTGATAGTGGTTTACCTGTTAATGAAGAATATGAATTAGGTGGAGCTCAGACTGTAAGAGGTTATAAAGATGGTCAATTTAATGGTGATGATATGATTCTATTTAATGCAGAATATAGAATCCCTATTGCTGATAAATTTACAGGTGTCTTATTTACAGATGCAGGTAAGGTATGGGAAGAAGGAGAGAACTTCAATTTAGATAATCTTAAAAAGTCAGCTGGGTTAGGTGTTAGAGTAAGTACGCCAGTTGGACAGATTAGATTAGATTATGGTTTCCAAGAGGAAGATTCAAGATTACACTTTAGTTTAGGACAATCTTTCTAAAAGAATAATTTAAAATTAAGTAGAGAGGGGACATAAAAAATGTTTTTAAAGAAGAATTTAACTAAAGTATTGACAATTATGTTAATTGTAGTTATGGGGGCAGGAGCATTTGCTTTATTCTCACCAAAGGCAAGTGCAAAGTCAGAAATTAAGGAATCAATTGCATATGTAGATATGCAGTATTTATTCGAAAATCATCCTGATATTCCAGCGGTAAAGAGTAAGCTTAATCAAGATCTTCAAGGCTTACAGCAACAATTAAAAGGAGAATTACAATCTAAGATTGAACAGGTACAGGGAGCAGAAAAACAGAAATTGGTTCAGCAATATCAGCAAAAACTAAATGTAGAAGCTAATAAACGTCAAAAACAACTATTAAAACCAATTAATGATGAGATTAAAGCTACTATTGATGAGATAGCTAAAGAACAAGGAATTGCTGTTGTCTTACAAAAGGATATGATTATTTATGGAGGAACAGATCTGACTTCTCAAGTATTAGATAGACTTAAAGCTAAGAATAAAGCTGATAAACAAGAGACATCTAAAAAGAATGATAAATAGAATAATTAATCTACTAGAATATGTTTTAGGAAGTAGGTGAATTTTTAATGAAGAATAAGGCTTTGAAAAAGTTAGGTGTTGTACTCATTCTACTCCTGTTAGTTACAGGTTGTAGTAGTATTTTAGCTACTGACAATCCTACTCAACAACAAGGTAATGATCAAACACAAGATGTAAAAGAAACTAATGAAAATAAGAATGCATCAAATAGCAAAGAGGTAGCAGATAAAGTTAGGATAGGAGTAGTAGACTTAGCAAAAATAAAGACTGCTCATCCTCAAGCTAAAACGTTAGAGAATTTAGGGGAACAGATTCGCGATATTAATATTGAGTTACAAGCACAAGGAGATACTCTTAATTTAACTCGAAAGAATCGTCAAGAACATTTAAAGAGTATAGATAAGCAGATAGATAAACGATTACAAGATACTAAGGATAAATATCAAGAAAGAATTGATACTAAAGTTGAAAGAACAAAAGAAGAAATATCAGCATATGAGGATAGAATTAAAGAAGAAATGAGAGATAAGTTAGAAAAGAAACAAGTAAAGATTAAAAAACAAATTAAGAATAAAATAGAAGCTAAAAAAGAAGAACAGCGTAAGATATTAAAAGAATATAATAAAGAGTTGCATGATAAGTATTATCAAGACATTTTAAATCTTAGATTAAAACTACAAATGTTACAAAGTTCTTCTAAAGAAAAGAAAGAATATCAAAAAGAGTTAGTTGCTCTAGAGAAAAAAAGGAAACAGGAACTTAATGATAAGAAGCATGAATTAGAAAAGAAACTTAAAGAATTTATTAGTCAACAACAAAAAGAGGCTAATAAGAAATTTAAGACTTATCAACAAGAATTAACTAATCAGATGAATAATAAGGTAATGAAAAGGAAGAAAGAAGCTAATGAAGAATTACAGTCTTATGTCCAAAAACAGCAAAAACTTTTAAAAGAAGAGATGCAGAATAAACAGGCTAATTTAAGTGAAAAATTACAAGGAACTATTGTAGAAGCAGAGAAACAGTTAAGCAGTAGTATTGAAACAAAGAATAAGAAGTTAGTAGATGGTTTAGATGAATTAAAGAATGGTCAAAAGTCTTTGCAAACAGAAATCATGAAAGATATTAAAGCAGAAATAGCCAAAGTAGCAAAGGAGAAAGAACTTGATGTAGTACTGATTGATTATCGTAATAATATAGCAGCAGTAGATATTACAGATGAGGTAATCATTAAGTTAAAAAATTAGATAGGTATATAGGGAAGGAAGGATGTTAGATGAAGGTTAATAAGTCATTAAAGCTACTTTTATTAGCTATTGCATTATTGGTGTTAGTTACAGGCTGCACTTCCCAAAAACAAAAAATTGGCATAGTAGATATGAAGAAGGTTGTAGAAGAGAGTAAGCAAGTCCAGAAATATCAACAAAATTTAGACCAAAAGTTAAAAGAACTGCAATCTGAATATGAAGCTAAGCTACAAGATATTAAAGATGAAGAGAAGTTAAAAGATGAACGACAAAAAGCTTATAAACAAAGTCAAAAGATTAAGGAAGAGATGGAAAAGAAATTAAGAAAGACTATTCAAGAAGCTGTTAAAAAAGTAGCTAAAGAAGAAAAGATTGATATAGTAGTTCGCAAAGCAGAAGTGCAATATGGAGGAATAAATATTACTGACCAAGTTATTAAATCATTAGAGTAATTTAAAACTCTAACTAATTAATCTTATAATTAAGGGAGTTTTAAGGAATATTATACCTAGTAAGCTTTTTAGATTATCTAAGGAGCTTACTAGATTTAGTTTTTAGTGGGAGGTTGTAGAACTTGTCCTTACTGTTAGAGGATCTAGTAAAAATAGTAGATGGTGAATTAGAAGGTGATCCTACCCTAGAGATAATTGGTGTAGGAGGGGTTAATGATGTTGAAAATAGAGAGCTTACTTTTGCTCAAAATCCAAATTACTTGGATAAAGCTCTAGCTAGTCCTGCCTCTGCAATTATAGTTACTCATGAGTGTGAAACTGTTCCAAATAAAGCATTGATAAAAGTTGATAATCCTAGATTAGCATTTGCTAAGATTGCTCAAAATTTTACTCCAGAATTATTTAAAATTGATCAAATTCATCCTACTGCGGTGGTTGCTGATGATGTAGAATTAGGTGATGATATCTCTATCGGTCCTAATGTGACTATAGAATCGGGTAGTAAGATTGGAGATGGAGCTAGAATAGCAGCAGGGGTTTATATTGGAAGCCAGGTATCAATAGGTGATAATACTTTACTACATCCTAATGTAGTGATTAATGCTGAAACTAAGATTGGTTCTGAAGTTATTATTCAGGCTGGAACTGTGGTTGGTAGTGATGGATATGGCTATGAGAGCACTGATACAGAGCATTATAAAGTTCCGCAATTAGGAGATGTAATCATTGAAGATAAGGTTGAGCTAGGAGCTAATGTGACTATAGATCGGGCTGCTACTGGTTCTACAATTATTGGAGAAGGTACTAAGGTTGATAACTTGGTACATATTGCTCATAATGTTAAGCTAGGAAGAAACTGTCTTGTAATTGCGCAAGTAGGGATTGCTGGTAGTGCTCAATTAGGAGATTGGGTGACACTAGCAGGGAAGGCTGGTGTAATTGGTCATCTAACAGTGGGTGATAATGTTACGGTAGCTGCTCAGAGTATTGTTACTAAAGATGTTCCGTCTGATTCTTTTTATTCAGGTTATCCAGCTAGAGATCATAAATCTGAGATGAGGGTTAAAGCTGCTAGACGCAAGCTGCCAAATTTAATTAAAGAATTAAATAAATTAAAAAGAGAAGTAAAAGAGTTAGAAAACAAAATAGATAGTAGTCCTAATGAGTGATGGCAATCACATAAATGATAACAGTATATACAGTATATTATATATAGTACAAAGCAAAGTATAAAATAAACTAAAAGGAGAATTAAATATGCTAAGTAAAAAGATGAATTTAGTAATGATGGTTACACTATGTTTAGTGTTAGGGCTAGGTAGTAGTGCTTTAGCTTTAACTGCTACTCAGAATGGATTTAGCGGTTTAGTTACTATTCCTACTGCGGATATACAGCAGACTGGGGATTTAACATTAGGTTATGAGGTAGTTGAGAATGGAGATGTCATGTTACTTAATTACGGAGTAGATGATAATATTGAATTAGGGTTAACTGGTTATTGGTATGACAATAATCTACAAGATGATGATGTGGTTTTGAATGCTAAAATGCAATTTATGGAAGAAAATAAGAAGCAACCGGCATTGGCCATGGGATTAACCGATGAAGATTTATATATAACAGCTAGTAAGAATTTTAATTATTACGGATTAAGGGGTCATATAGGAATCGGTAATGGCAGATTTGATGGAATTTTTGCTGGTTTGAGTAAGACTCTTAATCCAGTTTCTATATCTGATTCTAAGCAAAACCAATTTAAGATGCCAGTAACGACTTTAATGTTAGAATATAATGACCATGATTTAAATGCAGGAGCTAAATTTAAGTTAAATTCACAATTTGATTTTAATGTAGCAGTAACTGATATGTCAGATCTTTCAGCTGGAATTAATTTTAATAATAGTTTTTAAATTAGAGTATATAAATGGTAACCTTCTAGTTTTTACTAGGAGGTTATTTTTTTATTGCAATATCCATTAATTACATTAATTATCCTATTTACGCCTTTTATCTTAGATGTTATAATTGATAAGGATAGGAGTGAGGTTAATGGAGATTTTAAGACATGAATTTCGTAAAGATCTATTAATCTGGTTGATTGTTGTGTTATTAATCGGTAGTAGTTTAGCTGCAGGCATAGGTTATTTAGCAGATAAATATTTTGGTGATACAGTTGATGGTATTTTGGGTGATTATGGTAAATATGATTTCTTATTAACTATTAGTCAAGAAATGAATGATTCAACTTATAGAAAGGTTAAAAAGAAGGTAGCTAAAGAGTTGCCAGGTTCAGAATTAAAGAAAGGAATAACTGTAGCTGGAAAAGCTAACTATTTCTTGCAGATAGATGATGAATTTAGAAATAGAGAAGTTTTTTCTAGAATTGAAGATGAATATGAACAGATAGTAGGTTTAGAGAATGTTTCCTTAATAACTGAACCTAAACTTTCTATACAGGGAATGGTAGGGAATGTTAATCAAATTTTAATTAAAAAGTTTTCTGCCATACCAGAGGTTGACTTTGTCTTATCAGTAAGTTCAGGTTTAGAAGTAATCTTTAAGTCGACTACTGATTTAAATTCAGCTAAAAGTGAAATAGAAGAAATTTTAGATGAATATGAAGTATTACAATTAAGGTTTCCTATTGAAGAAGATTCAGAAAAAATAGCTAAAATGAGTAATGACTTACGTAATCAACTAAAAGATGAATTTTCTTCTAGTGATATAAAAGGCTTAGGTGCTGGTCAAAGAGCTAATTTAGATGATTTAGTTAAAACTATGAATCAGATGAAGAGTTTTTTATTAAAATATGCAACTATTGTTCAGGTAGAAATACCAGATGACTTACAAATTGATAAAGGGAATAACTTAGTAATAGCTGGTCAGGGAAAAGAAACTTTAGACATTGGGGAAAAGGCTACTTCTAAGTCTATTAAGCTGACACCATTAGAGATAAAAGAGGGTGTATTAAAAACTTTGATAACTCAAGGTGATGGTTCACAAATTACTAGAGAATATGTATATTTACTTGATAACTCAGGTAAAATCACTAAAAAAGTAGGTAAAGTTGAAGTTAAAAGACCGCGATTTTTATTAAAGAAAGCAGCAGATGAGACTGAAGAAGTAGTCCCTAAATTAAGTGGTATTTTGACTAACGCTGAACAGATTAATCAAAAGTTATTAACATGGTTAAATAGTTATCAAGATGGGTTAGATAAAGTAGGAAACTTAAAATCTGACTTAACTAAACAAAAGAATAAATTAAATGATTTTGCATTGAATAATCAAAAAGATATAAAGGAATTCTTGGATATAGTAAGTAAGATAACTGATATAACTACTAGTTTAGAGGCTAGTCTGACAAGGCTAGATTCATTGCAAGAAGAATTGCTGCATATGGATTCAAACTTTAGAACTTTTGAAAGAAACTTAGAGAAACAGGTGACGCTTTTATCTTTAGCAGGAGCTGATAATAAGCGATTAATTGAATTAAGAAAATCTATTCATCAACTTAGGCAACAAGTTACTAGTCAAACAGATACAATTGTTGGTAAGATAAACCAGTACAATCCACTTTTAAATAAATTAAGAAATTGGAATAATAAATTAGAATCCTTTAAGAAAGTATTACAAGCTGGTGCTAATTCAAAGATTAGTTCTAAAGAGATAAATGAATTATTTAAAGTTGTGTCGGGTAATATAGGAGACACAGTTAAGGGATTAAATAATATCAATCAATCCCAACTAGAGGAAAAATTACTAAACCTAAGGGAAGGTTTATTAAAATTAGATAAATTAAACTTTGGTTTAATAAGTGAACAGTTGAGATATCTTCAGACTACATTACCGAATCTTAAAGATGAAGAAATCACAGGAACTATTCAGTTATTGAATAAGTATTTAGCAGGTCAAGTTGTTCCTGGGGATGCAGCTTACTTTTTAATAAATAATAAAATAGATAAGAGTAGATTAAAAAAGGTAGTTAATAATTATTTCACAAGACTACCAGTTAATCAAGTATTTACTAAAGTAGGAATAATTAAACCTAATGTCCGAGGAGAACTATATAGGATATTAGGAGAGGTTAGAGAGACATTGACTGCTTTAATAGCATTAATCTTTACAGGGCTAGTCTTATTTGTGGACCAGACTTTAGTTATGGTAACTATTCAAAAGATGAAGTCACAAGAAGACAGAAGGTTTGTTAGGTTTTTAAAATCGAGTTATTTATATGGTATGTTATTAGGTGGATTACTTTTAAGTAGTATATTTTATATTTCGAAAGCAAAGTTACCTTATTTAGGTGTAGGGTCTATATTTATAGTTGGTGCAGTATTAGGAGTTTTAGCTGCTAAGAAAGCTACGGCTATTAATCCTATAGATGAGTCAGAAATCTTAGCTGGAGAAGCATTAGGGCTAGAATATACTGAGATCATGCATGAAATTGCAATTCCTAATGGAAGGCCAGGTTTTTTAACATTATTAAATAGGAGACAAATGATATTTAAGTGATGGGAAACACTTGATATTTAGAAATGATGTGATATGCTAATGTTAGAAGTTTGTAATCTATACAAGTCTTATGGTACATTAGAAGTATTAAAAGGAATTAACTTTAGTGCTCAAAAAGGAGAAACTTTAACCATTATGGGCCCTAGTGGTTGTGGGAAGTCTACTACTATTAGGTGCATAAATCGACTAACAGAACCAGATTCTGGTCATATTATATATAAGGGTAAGGATATTTTAAGATTGCATAAACCAGAATTATTAAAGATTAGACAAGATATAGGTTTTGTTTTTCAAGGTTTCAATTTAATCAATAGATTAACAGTCTTTGATAATATTATGTTAGCATTGATGAAACAGGATTTATCTAAAGAAGAAGTTAAAAAACGAGTTAGAAAAAGTTTAGATCAAGTTCATTTGAGAGATTTTGCTGATAGTTATCCTCAAGATTTAAGTGGAGGCCAAAAACAACGTGTGGGGATTGCTCGAAGTTTGGCTTTAAAATCTAGTTTAATGTTACTAGATGAACCAACTGCTGCTTTAGACCCAATCTTAGTAAGAGAAGTTTTAGAGGTTTTAGAATCTATTACTTCTACTCAAGATAAGAGTATTATAATTGTAACTCATGAGATAGATTTTGCTTATAAAGTTTCAGACAGAATCTTATTAATGGATCAAGGAAGAATAGTAGAAAGAGGAGACCCTGAAAAAGTTTTTACTGAACCAACATCTAAAATTGGTAAGAAGTATAAAGAGTTGTTTGAATATAAATAAATTTTATGAATAATTGCAGGAGAATGATAGATTTTTATGGAATTAATTAAAAGTTATCAAGAAAGGAGGCAGTCATGCGCTCAAATTCGGAGAAACAACAGACTTTAAAAGAGTCGATCTCGTATGACGGTGTAGGATTGCATACAGGTCAAAATGTAAAAATAACTTGTAAACCATTACCGGCTGATAGTGGTATAATATTTAAAAGAGTGGATTTACCAGGAAAACCAGAAATAAAAGCAGAAGTAGATAATGTAGTGGCTACTAATCGATCTACCACTATTGGAACTGATGAATATAGAATTAGCACTGTAGAACATTTATTATCAGCGTTAAATGGTGCTGGTATAGATAATTTGTTAATTGAAATTAATGCTGAGGAAGTTCCAGTCACTGATGGTAGTGCTAAGGTTTTTTTAGAACTTTTATATGAGGCAGGCATTGAAGAATTAGATTCTAAAAGAAAAGTTTATAAAATTGATGAAATAATTTGGGTTAGAGAAGGTGACGCCTACTTAGTTGTCTTACCTTTTGTTAGTTTTAAGACTAGTTATACTTTTGTTTCTGAACATTCTGCTATAGGTAATCAATTTGGAGAATTTATTATAAATGAGGAAGTTTTTAGAGATGAATTAGCACCTTGTAGAACTTTTGGGTTTGCACAAGAAATAGAGGATTTACAGGCTCGGGGGTTAGCATTAGGTGGTAGTTTAGAAAATGCTATTTTAATTGAGGAAGATGAAGTTATTAATGATTTAAGATTTCCTGATGAGATTGTTAGACATAAGATTTTAGATTTAGTTGGTGATCTGTCATTGATTCCACCTTTTAAAGGACATATTATTGCTGTGCGTTCAGGTCATAAACTGAATGTTAAATTAGCTAAAAATATTAAAAGCTACTTATTTGACCAGTAGTTAAGCGAGGTAAAGCATAAGAGGAGGATGAATTATGTTAGATATAAATGAAGTTAAAGAGATTTTACCACACCGTTATCCTTTTTTATTAGTTGATAGAATTTTGGAGTTTGAGGAAGGAGAAAGAGTTGTAGGTTTAAAGAATGTAACAACCAATGAAGAGTTTTTTAATGGCCATTATCCAGGACATCCAGTTATGCCTGGGGTATTGATTATTGAAGCCATGGCTCAAGTAGGTGGCTTTGTAATGCTGGATAATAAAGATAGTGAAGAAGAGCAGGTCCCTTATTTTGCTGGGATAGATAAGGCTAGATTTAGAAAGCCTGTTATACCAGGTGACCAATTAATAATTGAAGCTGAAGTATTAAAGTTAAGAGGGAGAATTGGTAAGGTGTCGACGAAAGCTCTAGTAGATGATGAGATTGTAGCTGAAGCTAGATTAATGTTTGCAATTCAAGGTAAATAGTATTCTTAATTAAATTCGAACTATGGATCAGATTTGAGGGAGGAAGAATAATGAAGACAAATCAGAGGAATAATGTTGTACACATAGCTAATATCCATGAAACGGCGGTAGTTCATTCTGACGCAGAGATTGGTAAAGATGTAGAAATTGGGCCTTATTCTGTAATTGGTGAAAATGTAAAGATTGGTGAAGGAACAGAAATAGGTGCACATGTTGTAATAGATGGCTGGACAGAGATTGGAAAGAATAATAAGCTCTTTACAGGTGCTTCCATTGGTTTAGAGCCTCAAGACTTAAAATATCATGGAGAAGAGAGTTATTTAACTATTGGGGATGACAATACAATTCGAGAATATGTAACGATTCATCGTGGAACTGAAGAAGGCGGTAGAGAGACTAAGATAGGTAATGATAACTTACTCATGGCTTACTGTCATGTGGCTCATGATTGTCAATTAGGTGATAATATTATCATGTCTAATGCTGTCAACTTAGCAGGACATATTATGATTGAAGATTCAGCAGTTATTTCTGGGTTAACAGGAATTCATCAATTTGTAAGAATCGGAAAGATGGCTATGGTAGGAGCTCATTCTAAAGTAGTAAAAGATGTTCCACCTTATATCTTAGTTGATGGTCATCCAGCGACAGTAAATGGTATTAATGTAATAGGATTACGAAGAAATGGTATTACACCTGAATTACGTAAAGAGATTAAGACTGCTTATAAATATCTATATCGTTCTAGTCTAAATATTTCACAGGCTATTGAAAAGATGGATCAAGAGTTAGATAGTAGTCCGGAAATTGAACATTTCTTACGTTTCTTAAGAAATGCACAACGTGGAATATGTAGATAAAGTAGAAGTAATTTAGGAGGATAATTATGGACAGAGTGGGGCTGATTGCTGGAAACGGAAATTTGCCAATATCTTTTGCTAAAGCTGCAAAAGATAATGATAAAGAGATAGTGGCAATTAATATCACTGACCAAGCTCCAGCAGATAGATTAGGTGAAATTGTTGATGAGAATTATGAAATAAGTGTCGGTCAGTTAGATAAGATAATAAATAGACTACAGAAATCTGGTATAAAAGAGATAGTAATGGTAGGTAAAGTAAATAAAGACTTACTTTTTACTCTAGAGTTTGATACAAGAATGATGAAGTTATTAAATAATCTAGAGGAGAAGAATGATGATGCTATCTTATTAGCTTTAGTAAATGAATTAAAAGAAGCAGGAATTGAGGTAAAAGAACAGACAACTTATTTAGAAACGTTACTGCCTAAGTCTGGAGTTTTGAATTCGATTAAACCTACTAAAGAGCAATTAAAAGATATGAAGTTTGGGTTTAAGATGGCTAAAGGAATTGGTAATCTAGACATTGGACAAACAGTTGTAGTCAAGAATAGTGCAGTAATAGCTGTAGAGGCTATTGAAGGTACTGACCAGGCTATCTTAAGAGGAGGCCAATTGACTTCAGAAGGTGCAATTGTTGCTAAGGTTAGTAAACCAGACCAGGATTTTAGGTTCGATATTCCTACTATTGGTATAGAAACAATTAAAAATTTGATTGAGATTAAGGCGCAAGGAATTGTAATTGAGGCTGGTAAAACTTTTGTTGTAAATCAAGCAAAGGTTTGTCAGATGGCTAATAAAGCTAATATTTCTATTGTAGCAATGAGGTGAAAGAATGGCTAAAGTTTTAGTAATAGCTGGTGAAGCTTCTGGTGATATGCATGCTGCCCATGTTATTGAAGAGATGAAAAGGCAGTATGATGATTTAGAATTTGTAGGTATTGGTGGTACCCAGATGGCTGAAGCCGGAGTTGATATTATTTTTGATCCTACTAAGCTAAGTACCATCGGTTTTATAGAAGCTTTAAAACACTTGCGTTTAATGTATCAGGTTTTAGATAAATTAGAAAAAACAATTGACCAAGAGAAACCGGATGTAGCCTTGTTGGTTGATTACTCCGGTTTTAATCTTAAAGTAGCAAAATTAACAAAGAAAAAAAGGGTACCAACAGTTAATTACTTTGCTCCTTCAGCCTGGGTTTGGGGTAAATGGAGAGCTAAGAAGATGGCTCGACGTCAGGCTAAAATTGCTTCGGTATTTCCTATGGAAGCTGAAGTATATAATGAAGCTGGAGCAGAGGTTAACTTTGTAGGACACCCTTTATTGGATATAGTAGAGTCAAAATTTAATTTAAAAGAATCGGTTAATGAATTAGTCGATTTAGATAAGGATATTGTTGGGCTCTTACCAGGGAGTAGAGAACAAGAGATTGAGTCTCTATTACCATCAATGTTAAGAGCAGCAGAAATATTGCAAAGCAGAAGGAAGAATATTAAATTTGTTTTACCAGTTGCTGAGACTATTTCTCAGCAGCTAATAGAGAGAATAGTTTCGGGTTATGAAATTAATATTAGAATGGTATCAGGTCATTCTTATGAAGTCATGGATTTAGCTAAATTGGTTATTGTAGCTTCAGGAACGGCTACTTTAGAAGCTGCTTGTTTAGGGACACCTATGGTAATTATTTATCAGACTTCACTGCTTACCTGGTTATTAGGCAATCTACTGGTTAAGATTCCATATGTAGGGTTGCCTAATATTATTATGGAGAAGGAAATAGTTCCAGAATTATTACAAGATGAAGTGAAACCAGACAATATTGTTGAAGCTAGCTTAAAAATTTTGGATTCACCAGAATACTATCAGCAGATTCAAAAAGATTTACAGACTGTAGTAACTAAATTAGGTGATGGTGGAGCAATTAAGAAAGTAGCTCAGATGGTCCTACAAGTAGGAGGAGTGAATTAAGATTGGAACTAATCAAACGTATATTAAATTATGTTAAACCTTATCGGAAAAGACTAGCAACAGCTATTGTAGCAATGATGCTCCATTCCTTTTTAACCGTATTATTTATTAAGGTATTTAAAGATTTAATTGACACTATGATTAACAATATTTCAAATACAGGTGAAGGTTTGGTTAAATTAAGTTGGGTTGCGGCAGGAATTATTGTTGTCTTTTTTCTCAAAGGAATTGCTTATTACGCACAGAAATATTTAACCTCATATGTAGCCCAAAAGGCTATCCGAGATGTTCGTAATGATTTATATCATCATCTGCAACATTTATCATTAAAGTTTTATGACAAAATGAATACAGGTCAAATTATGTCCCGAGTAACTAATGACGTAGGTAAACTACAGAGTGCCATAGTTTCTGGGGCAATCGGTATATTTTATAAGACATTTACATTAGTTGGAGGGCTTGGTTATCTGTTTTATTTAAGTTGGAAATTAGCATTAGCGATTGTAATTATTTTTCCACCGGTGACTTATGTATTTATTAAATTTAACAAACGAATAAGAAAAGTGAGCAGAAGAGTTCAGGCTAAGGTAGCAGATATTACTGAGGTTTTACAGGAAACAATTACTGGAGTAAGAATAGTTAAGGCCTTTGGTCAGGAAGAGTATGAGTATGATAAGTTTAGTCAAGAGAATCATGAAAACTTTAGAGCTACTATGAAGAATACTCAATTAAGTGCTAGTCTGACTCCAATTGTAGAAATCTTAGCTTCTTTTGCCTTTACTTTTGTATTATGGTATGGAGGTTATGAAGTAATTAAAGGCAATATGACTCCCGGAGAGTTATTAGCTTTCTTCACGTTATTAATTACTATTTCTGGTCCTATTAAATCTTTAAGCAAGCTATCTAATACTATTCAGCAAGCATTAGCAGCGGCAGATAGAATCTTTGAGATTATGGATTTAGAGGTAGATATTAAAGAGAAGAAAGAAGCTATTGAATTAGGAGAGGTTGATGGAAAGATTGAGTTTAAAGATGTGTGGTTTAGTTATAATGAAGATGAAATGGTTTTAAAAGGGATTGATTTAGTAGCTAATCCTGGTGAAGTAGTTGCTTTAGTTGGTCCTAGTGGAGCTGGGAAATCTACTCTAGTCGACTTAATTCCTAGATTCTATGACCCACAGAATGGTGAAGTTTTAATAGACGGATATAATATTAAGGATTTAACTATTGGGTCATTACGTGATAAAATGGGGATAGTACCCCAAGAGACTATGTTATTTGGAGGTACCGTTAAGGATAATATTGCTTATGGTTCTATTGATAGAGTTAAAGAGGAGGTTGTTGCTGCAGCTAAGGCAGCTAATGCCCATGAATTCATAATGGAGTTTTCAGATGGATATGACACTGCAGTTAGTGAAAGAGGCTCTAGTCTATCCGGAGGACAACGACAACGAGTTGCTATTGCTAGAGCTATTTTAAAAGATCCTAAGATATTAATTTTAGATGAAGCTACTTCTGCTTTAGATACAGAATCAGAAGCATTAGTACAAGAGGCTCTAGAAAGATTAATGCAGAATCGAACAACATTTGTAATTGCCCATAGACTATCTACGATTTTGAATGCGGATAGAATAGTTGTTTTAGACGAAGGAGAAATTATAGAGACAGGTACTCATGAAGAGTTATTAGCCACAGGCGGTTTATATAGTAGTTTATATGAAGTACAGTTTGCCGATTAAAGGATTATGGAGGATTTTTTATGAAGAAGATTAAGACTTATTTCATCTATTTATTTGCTTTAATCTTAGTCTTAGTAATTAATATAACTTTACGATTACAGGTGTTTGGAAATGATAAATTAGAGGAATTAAAGGCAGAAGGTAAAAGCTTGATTTTTACCTTCTGGCATGGAAAAATGTTAGTGCCAATTTATTATTTTCGCCGTAAAGGTTATTATGGTTTAGCTAGCCAGAGTCGCGATGGCGAATATATAAGTAGAGTCTTGCAGAAGTTAGGCTGGAAGGTTGTAAGAGGATCTACTTCTAAAGGAAGTGTTAAGTCTTTATTAAAGTTAATTAAGACCTTACGAAAAGGAAATCATATTGCCATTACTCCTGATGGTCCCCGAGGACCTCGTCATAAGACTAAGCCAGGAACTGTCTATTTAGCTAAGAAGAGTAATAGTGTAATTATTCCTGTTGGTGTAGCTTTATCTAAGAGAAAGGTGATTAATAGTTGGGATCGATTTCATTTACCGTATTTATTTGCTAAGGCAGTTCTTTTCTTTGGTGAAGCTGTAGAAATAGAGAGTGATATTAATCAAAGTGAAATTGAAAAGAAAGTAGCAAAAGTAGATAAGCATTTAATGGAAGCAGAAGAAGAAGCTAAACAACTATTAAACCGATAGGATGGTTGATTTATATGAATCATAAGTTAGAGAACTATCTATTAGAAGTGATTAGAGGACATAAGAAAGGAATTATGGCCAGAATTGTACTATTTATTTGTTCAATATTAGCTAATATATATTATATTGGGGTAAAGATTAGAGTTAAACTTTATGATCTTGGGATTAAAAAGTCTCATGATATTCCGTGTACAATTATTAGTATAGGCAATATAAGTGTAGGTGGGACTGGGAAGACACCGATTACTCAATTTTTAGCTCGGAAATTTAAGGCTCGAGGTTTAAAAGTAGCTATTTTAAATAGAGGATATAAAGCAGAGTTTGAAGGAGGTATAGGGTTAGTTTCCGATGGGAAACAGGTCTTAATGACTCCTAAAGAAGCTGGAGATGAGGCTTTTATGTTAGCTCAGAGTTTACCTGATGTACCGATAATTATTGGTAGTGATCGGGTAGTTACTGGACGATATGCTTATAAACATTTTGAACCAGATATTATTCTGTTAGATGATGGGTTTCAGCATTGGAAGTTAGATAGGGATATAGATGTGGTAGCAATTGATGCTACAAATCCTTTTTCCAATGGCTCTATGATACCTCGAGGGACCTTGCGAGAACCTTTATGTAGTTTAGAGCGAGCTGATGTTTTCTTTATAACTAAAGTAGATCAAGTCTCTCAAGATGAAATTAATAAGATTAGAGCTAAACTTGATGATTATAATCATATGGCACTTATTTTTGATACTATTCATTCACCTACCTATTTACGTGGTTTAGGAGGCGAGATTAATCTTGATTCCAATTTAGACTTATCAGATAAAAAGGTGATGTCGGTCTCAGGAATAGGCAATCCTAAATCTTTTGAACAAACTTTAACTGATTTAGGGGCTAATGTAGTAGATTCTATTAGATTCGAAGATCATCATCAATATCAAGAAGATGAGATCGTTGAGATTTTTTCTAAAGCTATCGAAAAAGATGTAGAATTAATTATTACTACCGAAAAAGATGCTGTAAGTATGTCATCAGAATTAGTAGTTAAAATTAAAGAACAATCAATAGATGTGAAGGTATTAGGTATTGAGGTTGAAGTACTTGGTGAAGAAGTTAGAATTGAGACGTTATTATCTAAGATGGAGGGAAGAAGATGGAAGACAAGGAAGTAGTAGGGATTATCCCGGCTCGTTATGCATCGACACGTTTACCAGGTAAACCATTAGTGGATATCTGTGGTAAACCTATGATCCAACATGTTTATAAAAGAACAAGCCAAACTGAGGTTTTAGATAGAGTAATTGTAGCTACTGATGATCAAAGAATTCAAAAGGCTGTTAATCAATTCGGTGGAGAAGTAGTAATGACTTCTAAAGACCATCAAACTGGGACCGATAGATTGGCTGAAGTAGCTACTGAGATAGAAGCCGATATTATAGTTAATATTCAGGGAGATGAGCCATTAATAGCTTCAGAAATGATCGAAGAGGCTGTTAAGCCTTTACTAAAAGATGAAGCAATAGTTATGGGAACATTAAAAAAAGAGATTAAAGGCTTAACTGAATTAAATAATCCTAACCTGGTTAAGGTAGTTACAGATAAAGAAGGTTATGCTCTTTATTTTTCTCGGGCTCCAATTCCTCATCTGCGAGATAATCAAGAAGCAGGCAGGTTTTATAAACATATTGGATTATATGTTTATCAGAGAGATTTTCTATTAAAGTTTGCTCAAATGGAGAGCACATCTTTAGAGGAGATGGAGTCATTAGAACAATTAAGAGCTTTAGAGAACGGATATCGGATCAAAGTAGTTGAAACTAAACATACTTCTATTGGAGTTGATACAGAAGAGGATTTAGTTAAAGTAAGAGAATTAATGGAGGAGATATAGATGGTTAAAGAGGTTGTACTTAATGAAGATATTAAGTTTGGAGGAGAGAATGGATTTGTTTTATTAGCTGGTCCTTGTGCGATTGAAAGTGAAGAAAGATGTCTTAGGGTAGGAGAAGCTGTTAAAGAGATTACAGATAGATTAGATATTCCATATGTCTTTAAGTCATCATATGATAAGGCTAATCGTTCTTCTATTGAATCTTATCGTGGGCCTGGTTTAGAGGATGGTCTAAAGACTTTAGAGAAAGTGAAACAGGAGTTAGATCTACCTGTCTTATCAGATGTGCATACAATTGAAGAAGCTAAAAAGGCTGCAGATGTATTAGATATTATGCAGATTCCAGCTTTTCTTTCTCGTCAAACTGATTTAGTAACTGCTGTAGGAGCAACTGGAGCGGTAGTTAATGTAAAGAAAGGACAATTTTTAGCTCCATGGGATATTGATAATGTAGTAGAAAAGATAGAAAGCACAGGAAATGGAAAAATCTTGTTAACTGAACGTGGAGTCTCTTTTGGATATAATAATTTAGTAGTAGATATGCGGTCTTTACCACGAATGAGACAGACAGGCTATCCTGTGGTCTTTGATGCAACTCATAGTGTTCAATTACCTGGAGGTTCTGGAGACAAATCTGCTGGTGAAAGAGAATACGTACCATACTTAACTAGAGCAGCAATCGGTGCTGGGATAGATGCTTTATTTATGGAAGTTCATGACCAACCTAAAGAGGCTCTCTGCGATGGACCAAATATGGTTCGAATAGATGAATTAGAGAATATTTTACGCCAAGCTAAAGCCATAGATAAGATCGTTAAGGAGGGCTAAATAGTGAATTCCAAAAAAATCAAGAGACAAGCACGTAGAGTCTTAGATATAGAAGCTGAAGCTATAAGAAATTTAAGTGATTCAATTAATGGGACCTTTGTTGAATTAGTAGAAGTAATCTTAGAATGTCCTGGGAGAGTAATCATGACTGGAATGGGTAAGTCCGGGTTGATAGCTCAGAAATTATCAGCTACTTTTTCTAGTACTGGGACCCCTTCATTCTTTTTGCATCCTGGTGAAGCTATTCATGGAGATTTAGGAATGGTAACAGCCAAAGACATCGTATTTGCTCTTTCTAATAGTGGAGAAACCAAAGAGATTATTGAAATTCTGCCGGTAATTAAGCGAATTGGAGCTCAGATTATAGCCTTAACCGGAGATGTTAATTCTACTTTAGCTGAAAATGCTGATTATTATTTAGATACTAGTGTAGAAGAGGAAGCATGTCCGTTAGGCTTGGCTCCAACGGCCAGTACTACAGCTACTTTAGCATTAGGTGATGCCTTAGCAGTAGCTCTTTTAGAATCTAAAGATTTTCAACCTGAAGATTTTGCACTTTATCATCCAGGAGGAAGTCTAGGTAAAAAATTATTACTAAAGGTTGACGATGTAATGCATGTTAGAGAGAGGAATCCAGTAGTAAATCAAAAGCAGCCATTAAAAGAAGTATTATTTACAATGACTTCTACTCAAATGGGAGCTGCTAATATTATAGATAAAGATGAAAAATTAGTAGGAATTATTACTGACGGTGATGTCAGACGTCAGCTAGAAGAGTCACCTGATTTATTGAAATTATCAGCACAAAAAATCATGTCTGCTAACCCTACGGCAATTACTGCTGATAAATTAGCAGTGGAAGCTGTTAAGATAATGCAGGATAAAGAGATTAATGACCTACCAGTTGTAGATGGAGATAGAAAACCAATTGGTATGGTTAATTTCCAAGATTTACTTAAAGCAGGAGTATTCTAATTAATTGACAATTGTCAACTGTCAATTGTCAATTAAAAAAAAGGGGTGCTTTATATGCAAGATGAAGTAACAAATCGGCAGCAACTAACGAGTAAGGCAACAAATATCAAACTATTCATAACCGACGTAGATGGTGTATTGACTGATGGGAGAATTATATTAGGTAATGATGGTCAGGAGATGAAGTTTTTTCATGTGCAAGATGGGAAAGGGATTAAGTTAGCTCAAGAGGCTGGAATTGAAGTAGCTATCATTACGGGGCGTGAGTCTGAAGCAGTGACTCGTAGAGCTAAAGAGTTAGCTATTACTGAAGTCCATCAAGGGATTAAGGATAAAGTAGCTACCTTTAACCAATTATTAAGTAAATATGATCTAGATTCAGAAGAGGTAGCTTATATTGGTGATGATTTAAATGATCTATTACTCTTAAGAAGAGTGGGGTTAGCCTTAACTGTAGCTAATGGAGTTAATGAAGTGAAAGAAGAGGCTGACTATATAACTAAGAAAGATGGTGGCCGTGGAGCCATAAGAGAGGTTATTGAATTAATATTAAAGATGCAAGGAAAATGGGAGAAGCTACTTTAATTGGTAAAGGGGCTGGAGAAGGTGAAGGATATAATAATCTATATGCTATATCGATTACTAGAGATAGTAGTTAATCTAGTACCAGAGCCTCTTGCATATTTTATAGGAAAGAGGTTTGGCGATTTAGTCTATATTCTACTTAAAACCAGACGGCAAATTGCTATTAAGAATTTAAAATTGGCCTTAGAGGTAGATGATGTAGAAGCAGATCAATTAACTAAAGCTAATTTTCGTCACCTAGGAATGGTTTTAATTGAGTTTCTACGCCTTTCACAACTTACAGAGGAAAATGTAGATGAAGTTATAGAAATAGAAGGAATAGAACATTTAAAAGAAGCTCAACAGCAAAAAGAGGGATTTGTTCTCTTTACAGGTCACTTTGGTAATTGGGAGCTTTTAGGAGCTGCTTTAGCTTTGAAAGGTTTTTCTATTAATGCTTTAGCTAGAGACCAAGGTATTGAATTAATTAATGATCATATTCTACGGACTAGAGAAGAGAAAGGGATAGATATCTTTTCTAATAAAGGTATGGTTGTTAAAAAGGCTTATAGGGTTTTACAGCAGGGTGAAGGACTTTTTATGTTAGGAGACCAAAAATCTAGACATTCTGATCATTATACAGAATTTTTTGGGTTAAAGGCTAGAGTTGAGTTAGGACCAGTGGCATTAGCGGCTCGAACTAATTCTACAATTATTCCGGTATATATTGCTAGACAAGAAATTGGAAAACATAAGATATTTATTAGGGAGCCGGTGAAAGTAAAAAGGAATATTACCGAAGAAGAGACTAATAAAAAAATTAGAGAGTTAACGGCTACTTTAGAGGATATAATTAGAGAATATCCGACACAGTGGTTATGGGCACATAACCGTTGGAAGTATTCGCCTGATCTTAGAAATAATTGATTTATAGATAGGGGGGGAAGAGTGTGGCGTAGGTTAATAGGAGTACTTATTATATTACTAATAGCTGGTGGACTTTTTTTTAGTATGAATAATGATAATATGGCAGATAATTCTAATACTAAATCTTCTCAGCCAAAGAAAGAAGAAATTAAAAAAGAGGAAAAGAAGGAAGTTCCCCAGAAGGAAATTAGTGATGCTTTATTAAAAGTTTATAATGTAGATAAGACTACTAAGTTAAAGTTAGAGGCTGAAAAGATGATTCAACTAAATAATCAGAGTCATCTTCAACTTAGAAAGATAAAAGCCAAAGTATTTGATGAGCAAAAAGATCAAGATAAACCAAATGTTACATTAGTGGCAGCTAAGGGGATTTATTATCCTAAAGAAGGCAGATTAGAATTCTTTCCTCCTCTAAGTGTAATGAAAGAAGGACTTAAAGTAAAGGCTGATCTTTTAAATTGGAATCAAAGTAAGAATCATTGGCAAGGTAAGGGCAATGTAGTAATTATTCAAAAAAAGAAGAATATAAAGTTAACCGGTGATAGTTTTACTGCTTATATTGATTTAGATAGGCTACAGGTTAATGGAGATACCAAGTTAGAAAGACTAAAGGTAGGTGATGAGGTTGACTTTTAATAAAAAAAGTATAGGTTTAGTTATAGTCTTAATTAGTTTATTAATTGTTAATATGGGATGGACACCGTCAATTACAGCTAAGGAAGCGACAAAAGATGAATTTGAAATTTTAGCTAATCAGATGACTTTAGAGAATGATAAGTTAGTAGCTAAAGGTGATGTTAAAGTTAATAGTAATCAAGGTAGAATGACAGGTGATAAATTCTGGTTAAATAATTCTACTGAAACTGGAGAATTAATAGGAAACCCTATTTTAAATAGTCAAGGTTGGAGAGTAACAGGTAGTAAATTTGAAATTGATTTTGCTAAGGAAGAGCTTTTTATTCCAAGTAATGCTCACATGGAATCTAAGAAGTTAGTAGCAGATGCTAACCAATTGCGATTTTTAAATCAGAAGGATCAAGCTGTATTAACTGGTCAAGTAGTAGTTATTGATCAAGATAGAAGGTTAACTGGTGATAAAGTTATCATTAATCTTAAAACAGAGAAGATAAATTCAATAGGAAGAACTAAACTTACTTTACCTTCTAAAAATCAAAATTCAGGAGAGAAAAAGTAATGACAATTAGAGCTGAAAATTTAGTCAAAACATATAATAAGGTAAATGTAGTAGAGGATGTTAGTTTTACTGTTAATCCTGGAGAGATAGTTGGGATTTTAGGGCCTAATGGTGCGGGAAAGACTACTACCTTTTATATGGTAGTAGGTTTAGTTAGACCTAATCAAGGAGAAGTTTATCTTAAAGATGAAAATATTACTAAACTATCTATGCATAAAAGGGCTAGGGCAGGGATTGGATATTTAGCACAGGAAGCATCAGTCTTTAGAAAACTGACGGTAGAAGAAAATATATTAGCTATTTTAGAAATGATAGACCGCGAAGAGGATAATATGGAAATAGTAGAATCTTTATTAAATGAATTTGATATTCAAAATATTCGAGATCAAAAAGGTTATACACTTTCTGGTGGAGAACGTAGGAGGGTTGAAATAGCTAGAGCTTTAGCTACTAAGCCTGAATATATTCTTTTGGATGAGCCGTTCGCTGGGGTGGACCCGATTGCGGTAAGTGATATTCAAGAAATTGTTTCTTATTTAAAAGAAAAAGGGTTAGGCGTTTTAATTACAGATCATAGTGTTCGAGAGACTCTAGAAATTACAGATCGAGCTTATATTATGCATGAGGGTGAAATACTTTTATCTGGTACATCAGAGGAGATAGCCAGTAGTGAGTTAGCTAAAAAGTTTTATTTAGGAGATAAGTTTCAAATGTGAGGTGACAGGATGAAGATAATAGATAAATATATAATTAAAGAATTAATGGCACCATTATTTTTTGGAGTTTTTGCTTTTACCAGTCTCTTCGTTGGAACTGATATCTTATTTGAGTTAGCAGATTTAATGATAGAGTGGGGAGTTTCTATAGGTACTGCTGGTAAATTATTCTTTTTAAGTCTACCAGAGGTAATAGTGTTAACTTTTCCTATGGCTATGTTATTGGCTACTCTTTTATCTTTTGGTCGACTTTCTGGAGATAGTGAAGTAGTTGCCCTAAGGGCTGGTGGTGTTAGTTTTATTAGGTTAATAATTCCCGTCTTAATTATTGCTTTTTTAATTAGTGGTTTAACTATTGTATTAAATGAAACAGTAGTTCCTAATAGTCAAGATATGTATCGAAAAATAACTTGGGATGTAAAACATCGAGAGAAGATGCCGACTACTCAAAAACATCTACGGATTACTCCAATTGATCCTAAGACTGGGAAAATAGATTATATTTTTTATGCTTACACTTTTGATGGGTCAACTATGACTATGCAAGATGTAACATTTCAAGATTATAGTAATGGTAAAGTAGTGCAGGTAATTGAGGCTAATAAGGCTAAATGGACTGATAAACAATGGCAATTTATTGATGGAATCATTTATAATACCAGTTCTAAAGAGCGAGTACCTACTATGGAATTTAATAAATATTTTGTAAAGAAATTAAATAGAGAACCTAAGCAGATGACTAGAGCCCAAAAGGAACCTGATGAAATGAGTTTAAATGAATTAGATAAGTATATAAAACTGCGAGAAGAAGAGGGGAGAGATACAGCTTCTTTAAGAGTCTTATACCATCAGCGATATGCAATTCCTTTTTCATGTTTTATCTTTGCTTTAGTAGGTGCCCCTTTAGGGTTGCAACCTAATCGTTCTGGAGCATCTATTGGATTAGGATTAAGTATAGTTATTATCTTTATTTATTACACTTTCATGACTATTGGGTCTACATTAGGTCAAGCAGGCACTCTAGCACCAGCTATAGGAGCATGGTTGCAGAATATAATCTTTACTATAGTAGGAATAGGGCTAGTTATTAAGACTACACGATAAAGGACTACACGATAAAGATGATATAGACATTCTCAAGAATACCTAACCAGTAAGGAGGTAGTAGTATGGATATCACTCTATTATTTATTATTTTAATTATTATTAGTGGACTAATAGCATATATTGGTGATCAAATTGGGATGAAAGTAGGACGTAAAAGGTTATCATTATTTGGATTACGACCTAAACATACTTCTATTTTAGTGACTATTTTAACGGGGATTTTAATTACAACAATTACTATTACCTTCTTATTGATTACTTCGCGGGGAGTAAGAATGGCGCTCTTTAATATGGAGGCTATGGTTAAGGAATTGAATACGTTATCGAGAAAAGTTGAAGTTAAGGATGATAGGCTAAGCGAGATGCAAGGTGAAATTGATGCTAAAGGTAAAGAGTTGAATAATTTAAAGAAGCAGAAGGGAAATATTCAAAAACAGCTACAACAAACAATTGATGAATATAAATCTGCTAAAGAAAAATTAAAAAAATCGCAAAAAGAATTAGAAAGACTAACAAAAGTAAAGAAGGATTTATTAAATAAGGTTGATGATTTAGGACAGGAAGTTAAATCTTTAGAAGGTAAGATTAAAGATTTGAATAAACAGAAGGAGAATTTAGAAAAACGGGTAGATGATCTTTCGTATAGTCTGAAATTTGTAGGTCAAAAGTACCTCAATTCAATGACGGGAGATATAGTCTATCAAAAAGGTGAAATAATTTATTCTAAGGCTATTCAGGCAGGTAAGTCTGATAAGATTACAGTCGAAAGTTTAGATAAATTCATTATGAAAGCAAACCAAGCAGCTGTTAAAAAAGGAATTAAGGAGAATGAAGATGATAGAGTCATAAAGATGTATGAAGATGACTTACTTAGGGTGGCTAAAACTTTAAGACAGCAAGATCAACAAATGGTAGTTAGATTAATTGCTCAAAAAAATACTCTAAAAGATGAAGAAGTATTGGCTAGGTTTAAATTATATGAAGATCATCAAGTATATCGTCAAAATCAGTTAATATCTAGAAAGCAGATAAATAATATAGATTCTTTACAAGATTTAGAAGATGAATTGGAATCTTTCTTAACTGAAATTAATAATCAAGCAATTAAAGATGGATTAATTCCTAACTCACAAGGAAAAGTAGGTAATTTAAATTTCAGTCGTTTTTATTCCTTATTTAATAAATTACAGAAGTTAGAAAAGCCTGTTCAAATAAAAGTAGTAGCCAAAGAAGATATTTGGCGTAGTGATTCTTTAACCTCAAATATTAAGTTTGTAGTTCGGTCTTTAGCGAGGTGATATAATAATTGATTTTAGGTATAGATCCTGGTAGAGAAAAGTGTGGTTTAGCATTAACTGAAGAAACTGACGTTATAATAAAAAAAGAGGTAGTGGAAACTAGTAATTTAGTTGAGATGGTTAAAGAATTATTAAGTACTCATCAAATTGACCTTATAGTTATTGGAGATGGAACGTTATCACAAGATATAATTAATAAATTTAAAAAAAGCTATAGAAAAGAGGTTAGGATTGAAGAGGTAGATGAGACCAATTCAACTTTAGAAGCAAGAGAACTTTATTGGCAGAAGAATCCACCTCAAGGTTGGCGTAGATTTATTCCTACTTCATTCCAAACTCCTCCTTGTCCAGTTGATGACTATGTAGCTGTGATTTTAATTGAACGATATTTAAATAAAGGCAAATAATAATTTATTATTATTTGTTTAAATAAAAGGTATTTTAAGTTGAATATAGAAATTAAATATCAAGCATATTATTAGTGAGGAGGGAATTTGATGAAGAGAATAGCCTTGTTGTTAACGTTTATTATGTTATTAACAGTTGCAATGCCAGTATTAGCAGCTAACCCTTTTACTGATGTTCCATTAGGACATTGGGCGTATGATGCAATTTCTAAAGTAGCAGAGCTAGGTCTTATGGAGGGTACTCCTGAAGGTGACTTCAATGGAGAGGAATCTATGACTCGCTATGAAATGGCTGTTACTACAGCTAGAATTGCAGATATGGTAGAAAAGAAGTCTGCTCAGTTAAGTGACGGACAGAAAAAAGAGGTTCAACAGATGTTAAGTGCCTTAGAAACTGAATTTTCTCAAGAGTTAGAGCTAGTTAAGGCAGAAGTAGAACAGAATAAGTCAGATATTAATACTCTTAAGAAGAAATCAGAAACGAATAATAAGTTAAGTATAGCTGCAATAGTAATAGCTATAATAGCAGCAGCTTCTAATTAATTTTTAACTGAATACATATTATTTCTAAAGACCTCTTATTAAAGAGGTCTTTTCCTATTTACATAATCTTACCAAGAGGATTTAAGAGGAAATAGTTGAATAAATAAAGTGAGGAAGAATTAAATATTAAATAAAAAATTGTAATAAAATCAATTACCAGATTTTGCTTAAATTTTTTTGCAGGAATATGTCGAAAAAAGTAGAATAAATAAAATAGCAAGTTAAATATAGTCAATAAAATACAGAGAAAGTAAACGGGTTACATAAATTGTAACTGGTGATTAAGACACTTTTTGAAAGTATATTGACTTTGTATTTATAATGTTTCATTTATAATAGTTAATAAAGTTTTCATTCTTAAAGTAGGTTAATTCAGGCAGAAAGGAGGTGAACCCCATAGATAGCCTGGGTGCTGTAATTTAAGAATGAACTATTTCGAAATACTTTAGCTGGATAGAAGTGAACATAAGTTAGGGAAATAATAAGAGATGAGGAAACACGGTCACTCATTTTTGAACTTCCCCTGATTATGTAAACTGCGAAGAGCTAAAGTAGAGTAGATATAAACCAAAAATCAAACTAAGAATCAAACTAAAAACTAAACTAACAAATAATCTAGGGGGATTTACAAATGAAAAAGAAAGTATCTATTCTATTGGCTGTAGTAATGTTATTCGCATTAACTGCACCGGTAATGGCAAATCCATTCAGTGATGTGCCAACTGATCATTGGGCTTATGACGCAATTACAGAAGCAAGTGAACTAGGAATTATAACAGGGTTTGAAGATGGAACATTTAGAGGTGACGAAAAATTAACTAGATATCAAATGGCAGTAATTGCTGCTAGACTTTCTGCTCAATTAGAAAATGAGGATATCCAAGATCAATTAACTTCTGAGCAGCAAGCTGCAGTAGCTAAAGATGTAGAAGCTTTAAAAACTGAATTCAAGAATGAATTAGCTGCTTTAGATAAGAGAGTTACTGCTTTAGAAGACAAAGGACTTAATGTAAGAATCAGTGGTGAAGCAAATACTATCTTCACTGACACTAATTTAGAAGGAAATCCTGACTTTGGAACTGCAAATACTGAAGATGGTCAGTATTGGGAAGATTGGGATGACACTTTAGATGATGATGCTCCAGCTCAGAAAGAATTTAAGCAGGAGTTAGACTTTAATATTGAGACTATCGTTGATGAGGATACTACTGTTAACTTAACTTTAGACACAATGGCTGATAGTTTTGCTAATGGTATTGACTGGGCAGGTGAACCTGCTACTGATGCACCGGCATTTAAGTTAGATGATGCTTTATTAGCAATTGACACTCCAAGCTTTGGATTCAAAGCTGGTGACTTTGCAGATTATCACTTAGCTAATTTCTTCTATGATGATGAAGACGTAGAAGGTGTAGAAGTAACTGGTAAAGCACTAGGAACTGATCTTTTCGTATTTAGAGGTCAAGATGATGATGCTACTAATGCTAACGAGCTTAAAGCTGCTAAGGTAGCTAGAAATATCGCTGGTGTTGACTTAACTGGTGAATACTACCAAGCTAATGACGATGCAGTTTATGGTGTAACTGCTAAGACTGATTTACTTCCACAAGTTAGTTCTGATGTTAAGTACTTCGAATATGATAATAACTTAGAAGATAACTACTTAGTGGATGGTGAATTTTCTACTAAAGTAGGAGCTGTTAATGCAGCTGTTGGTTACAAGAAAGTTGGAGAGAACTTTGATGGGTATAATGACTTCAAAGGTGACGACGATATTTATGATGATAAAGAAGACTATGAACCAGGTATTAAAGGATATAGAGTTTCTGGAGATATGAATGTAACTCCTGAGCTTAACGTATTCGCTAATGTAGAAGATGAAGATGATCAAATTGCTAATGATGAAATCTTAACTACAGAATTAGGAGCTAAGTATGCTCTAACTTCTAACACTAATGTAATGGCTAGCTATGAGTTAGCTGACTCTGATAACAATAATGACGTTGAAACTGTTAAAGCTGGTGTAGACGCTAAGTTGTTAAATGATAAGTTAACTACTGTTGCTAACTATGAGTTAGAAGATATTGATAACGGAGTAGAGACTACTACTCTAGACGTTAGAAATAAATTAGCACTTACTGAAGCTACTGCCTTAACTGCTGATGTTCAGTTTGAAACTGAAGATGGAACAGCAGATACTGAAAGAGAATACTATGCAGTAGGTACTGACCACAAGTTAACTGATAATACTTCTGTAGGAGTTGACTATAGAGTATTAGACTTTGAAGATAATACAACTACAACTAATAACTATAGAGCAGAGTCTATTAATGGAGAGTTCAAGGTTAAGTTTTAATTAGAAACTTAACTATAGACTTAGCTTAGAATTAAGGCCTTCGGGATTTCCCGGAGGTCTTTTTTTATATTATGAAGGTATTCGCAATTTTTTATAGAATATATACATATAATAAATAGAAGAATAGATGCAAATTAAGAAAGGAGGGATGAAAGGTCCTCAGGGGATCAAATATTATGAAAAAATATTATGTTTTAGTAATTATTATATTGATATTATTGGTTTCATTGTCTACGTGGGCACGGACACCTGATTTAGGGTCCTCATCCCTGTTTCAAGCTAATTTAAAAAGGAAATTAATAACTTCAGTTAATAAACAATTTAATTTAGAGATATCTTCAGAGTTAGGTGCTTGGTTAAAAAATTTGAATCATCAAAATAAATTAGTTAAAGAAAGAGAAAATCTTAGAAGTAAGAAGAATGATGATAATAAATTTGTTAAGGGAATAACATTTTATAAAAGTCATGAGAAATTAGATAGTAAAGTTGATTTATCTGCTAATGAGCGAGTTTTAATTCGAAAAGAGGTAGGTTTAGAGTTAGCTATTTTACCAGGAGTATTAATGGATAGCAGCTATCAGATGACAAAAAAAGAAGATTTAAATGTATCTATGGAACCGGAATTAGAACAGGAATTGGGTTTGTCAATAGATTATAATTTAAATAAAAAGTTAAATTTAAATGCAGGTTATTATTTAGCTAATGAGAAATCTACATTTGTGACTGATAATGAAGATGAATGGTCAAATTACAAATCTAATTTAGAAGAAAGCATGAATGAAAATGAAGTTGATAATTTGGAAGGAGAACAGACCTTTACGGACAATATTCAAAAGATAGGAATTGATTATCAAACCTCAGATAAAACTAAGATATTTGCTGATTATTTAGAAGAAGAATCAGCATCTAACGATGAATTTTTTACAACAGCTGTAGGATTAGAGTATAATAATAATTCTGAAAAGATAACTGTTCAGTATCAGGTTGAGAATTCCGATGATATGAAATCTAGTTCTGCTGGTATTGAATTAGGGCTTAGTGATTTTGCTAAATTAAGGGCTATTTATACCATGGTAGATGATACGTCTACTTCAGGTATTCAAGGAACAGATGGTAGTGACCCTAATTTTAAATCAGATTTATTAGATTTAGGACTTGATTTAAATGTAAATGAAGATACTAAAGTTAAATTAGGTTATCAATTGGCAGATGAGGATGATTCTAAAGAAGATAATTTATTAGATAAATTTAAACCTAAGGCAGCAGATGTTAAATTAGAGATTAAATTTTAGGAGGCTTTTTCATGAAACGAGCAATTAGTAGTTTTGTAATATTAACTTTATTACTTTCATTAATGAGTTTTAATCTATGGGCAGGAGAGATTCAGCCTACATTTTCAATTAAAAAATTAAATGTAGTAGAAGAAAAAATTTATGGTCATCAAACAGCAAAGCCGCTTTTAATTAGAATAAAGGATTTAGAAAAGGAACTGTATGGGAGAAAAATGTCTGGTTCTTTAATAGAACGGGCTAATAGGATTACTAATGTAGTATTAACTAACCAGCCTCATAGACCTTCTTTGCTATTTACACTTAGTGCAGTTGAATGGTCTTTACAACAGCAGGTAAGTCAAGGACCAATTAAAGAAAGGTTAGCTAAGTTAGAGAAGTTACTATTAGGTGAAGAACAGTCAGGCTCTATTTCTAGTCGAATAGGTAAGTTGCTTAATTATAGTTTGCCTCAAGGTAAGATCAAAGTAAAAGAGATTGATATTCCTTCACATACTTTAGTTAAAATAGAATTGTTAGAAAAGCTAAATTCTAGTCAAGTAAGAAAAGGAGAGAAAATTCCATATAGAGTAGTCAATGATATTCTTGTTGATGGAAAGCTAGTTTTGCCGGCAGGAAGTAGAGGTAAAGTTACAGTTACTGGAGTTGAAGAGGCTAAGAGTTTTGGACAAGATGGTAAGATTAAATTAGATTTTAATAAGATTGCTTTAATGGATGGAACTAAAGTGGGATTGAATATAGCTAAAAAAGCTATGGAAGAGAATCGTTCTATGAAGATGGCAGTAGGAGCTAGTATTTTAGGAACAGCTATTTTAGGTCCAGCTGGATTAGTAACGGGATACTTTGTTAAAGGTGATGATAAAGTGATTAAAGCAAATCAACCTTTCTATGTAGAAACTCAATTTCCAGTAGTAGTTTTTGGAATTCCTATAGAGCCAAGTATGAAGGATGAAGCTGATATGAAAGGTAATGTCAGTAAAAGCGATGAATCCAATATGAAAGATAAAGCTAAAAAGTAATAAAAAGAATAGTCAAAATACCTAACTAGTAGTTTAAACTATTAGTTAGGTATTTTAATTTGTGCTAAAAGAAGGAAAAATTACTTAAAGGAGATTTGTAGGGTTTATAGAAAATAAAAAGATAGAAGTCTTATTAGTTAGTTAAGTAGGAAGGGTGTAATGAATGACAAAAAAAGTAGTAGTTGGGCTAATGTTAATAGTGATTATTTATTCAATTCCAGCAATGGCTCAAGCAAATGCTCCTTTTAGTATAGAAGCCAATAATCTAACTATGGATCAAGCTGAAGGGATGGTTAGGGCTAATGGACAAGTTAAAGTTGAATTTTCTACCAGAACTTTGTTAGCTGATGAAATAGAGATTGATTTAAATACTAAAGATGTACTAGCAATTGGGAATGTAACTTATATTGAAACCAATAAAAAGCTACAAGGTAAGAGGTTATTATATAATTATCAAACTGAAGAAGGGACTTTCTTTAATACAGAAGGTAATTTCCATGAAAGAGGTGGAGTCCCTCAAAATTTTGCAGGTGAGAAGATTAAGATGGTAAATGGTGATTTTGAATTAAAAAAAGCTACACTAACTTCTTGTCAAAATCCAGATGCTCATTATAGATTAGTTGCTAGAAAGGCTACGATTTATCCTGGAGATAAACTAATAGCTAAAGATGTTGAGGTGTGGTTAGGAGATTATCATATCTTTACTTATCCTGTTTATAAAAGATCTTTAGGTGAAGATGAAACACCACTTCCAAGCTTTGGGTATAATAACCATGATGGAGCTTATATGGAATGGGAATATGAACATTATATCAATGAAGATTTAGAAGGAGATATAGATTTAAAACTTGCTTCTAAAGATACAGATAAAGCAAGATTAGATTATGAATATGATATAACTGATCAGATTGAATTAAATCCTATCTTTGATTATGATAAAGATAGAGAGAATACTTGGTATACTAAATTGATTTTTGATGGAGATTTTGCTAATGGTCTTAATTTAGATTTTGATCTTAAGTATGATAAAAAAGAAGAGAATGATTCGGATAAGATCATGGGAGATATCCAGGTATCGCAAAAGATTGATAAATTCTATTGGGAAGTGGAGCAAGATTATAATAAAGAGTTAGATCCTGATGCTGATAAGAATTGGAATTATGACCCTCAGTTGACTTTAGGAATGTTTAATAATGCAATTGGAGGATCTAATCTAATTACTAATCTTAGATATAGAAACGGAGATATTCTATTTAAAGATGATGAAGAGATAAATCGGCAAGATGTGAGAGTAGATTTGTGGAATGATGATTATGAATTGAGTCAAGGGTTGACTTTAGATACAGACACTACGCTATGGCATGCTTGGTATGATACAGATGATGATTACAGTGCTTATAAGTTAGGCTTTGATTTAGAACAAGAGTTACGTGCTGTGACTGATATAGAATTTGGATATGATTATATCTATGAAACAGGAGAACCGCCACTTGCTTTTGGTTCTGGTTTTGAAGATTTTGATGACTTTGATGATGATAGAGATTTAGCTCCGCATAATACTGATTTAGGTTGGCGGAATTATTATGATCTACTCTTTGATGGTCATTGGATTGTGATAGATATGGATCATATGCTTAAATGGCAGTTAGAAGGTCATAGAAGAGAATATGAAACTGGTGAGAGTTATGATTATTACGGATATGAAACTAAATACCGTTACTTTTTGACTGATGAATGGTTGGTAAATTTAAATTATGAACGTAAAAAGGAATCTGGTAATAATCCACCAATTGGTAGTGATAATGAAGCTGTTAAGAATGAATTTAATTTTGGTTTAGATTATGAGAATAAATTTAATAAAGGTGGTTATCTACATTTAGATAGTAATGTAGAATATGATGTTTTTGATAATGAGTATACTACTATTAGTCTAGATTCGGAATATAGGACTAAAGAAGAGAATTTAGCATATTGGAGTGTAGAGAGTTATATTGAATATGATTTATTAACAGATGGGTATGAGGAGCAGGATTTAGAGTTAAAGCGTGTTTATGATTGTATGGAGTTTATTGTTACTGTTGATTTAATGACAGATGGGGAAAAGAAGGATAGTGTTGAATTTGAGTATGAGATTAAGTATTAATTATATTTAATAATATTAAATAAATGAGGGATAGAATTGATCTATTATTTAATATATAACTTATTATTAACTGGAGCATTTATAGTTTTTTTGCCTATTTTATTATATAAGATGTTTATTAAAGGGAGATATAGAGAGGATTTTAAGGAGCGATTAGGTTATTTACCGGATAGGCTTGATTATTTACAGGATGAATCAGTGATTTGGGTTCATGCCTCTTCGGTAGGAGAGACTATGGCAGCTAGTTCTTTAGTGAGTGAGTTACGAGCTAAGTATCCTGATCATAAGATTCTTTTTTCTAATATGACTGATACTGGGCAACAGACAGCCCGAAAGAGTATTAAAGAAGCGGATGAATTCATTTATCTGCCTTTAGATTTTCCTTGGACTGTTAGACGGTCATTAAAGAAGGTAAATCCAGAACTAGTTATCGTTATTGAAACAGAACTGTGGCCTAATTTTATTAAGTATGCTAAAGAGTATGGAAGTAAAGTAATAGTAGCCAGTGGGAGAATTAGTGAGCAGAGTCTCAAGAGTTATAAATATTTAGGACCATTATTAAAGAGAATGTTACAGCAAGTAGATCGCTTTAGTATGCAGTCTAAGCAAGATAGAGAAAATATTTTGCGATTAGGTGCTAAAGAAGAGAAAGTAATTAATAATGGAAATATTAAATTTGATAAAGAATATGCTGGAGATACTTCAGAAATTAAAAATAGTTTATATCAAGAATATAAACTAGAATCAGAAGAACCAGTTTTAGTATTAGGTAGTACCCATGATGATGAAGAGAAGAGATTAATACCAGTATATAAGGAATTGAAGAAGCAGTTTCCAGACTTAATTATGATTCTAGCGCCACGATATATTGAGCGAACTGATGAAATAGAGGATTTATATCAAGAAGCTGGAATAGATGTCGTCCGACGAACTGAGCTAAAGGATAGAGACTCTAGAGCAGAATCGGTTATATTATTGGATACTATCGGTGAATTAGCCCAAATATATAGCATAGCAGATTTAGTCTTTATAGGTGGTAGTTTAATAAAAAGAGGCGGTCATAATATATTAGAACCGGCTGCCCATGGTAAATTAGTCTTTTTTGGTCCTCATATGTTCAACTTTAAGGATAGTACTAAGTTAGCTTTAGAGTATGGAGCTGGAATTCAAGTGGCAGATGAAGAAGAGTTAACTGATAAACTATCTTATTTCTTGCAGAATCAAGATGAATTAACTCAAAGGGATAACCAAGCCCTAGAGATGATTGAAGCTAATAAAGGAGCTGTGAGCAAGAATTTAGAGCTAACAGATGAGTTACTAGAGACTAGAAGGCAAGAGTTAAGAAAGAAGATTTTAATTGTTAGACTAAGTGCTATCGGTGATGTGATTCATGCTTTACCGGTTGCCAGGGCAATGAGAAAGAGTTACCCTAATTCAGAGATTAGCTGGATTGTAGAGGAGAAAGCTAAGGATTTAGTAATGGATAATCCTAATTTAGATCGGATTATATTATTACCTAAAGCAGAATGGAAGAATAACTTTAAAGAGAATAAATGGGAGGCTTTAAAGGAAGCTAAAAGTTTCTTTGATGATTTAAATGAATATGATTTTGATATCACATTAGATGTACATGGTCTTTTTAAGAGTGGCTTAACTACTTATTTAAGTGGAGCGTCTCAAAGGATTGGCCCGAAGAATGGTCGGGAAGGTAGTACTATATTTTATAATCAAAAAGTTGAACTACCTAAGGAAGAGATCCACCAAATAGATAGAAATTTATATTTAGCTCAAGGTATTGGAGCTGAAAGTGAAGAAGTTGGCTTTGATATATCTATCTCTAAAGAAAATGAAAAGAGAATAGATGAACTATTTACTGAGTTATCTATTAATGTAGATAAAATATTGATAGCTATTAATCCTTTTACTAGTTGGACTTCGAAGAATTGGTTACCGGAAAGGTTTGCACATTTAGCTGATAAATTAATTACAGAATTAGATTGTGAAGTAATCATGACTGGAGGTCCAGGTGATCGGGATGGAGTTGATGATATTATTAACTTAATGGAAGAGGATGCAGGTATCTACAACTTAGCTGGAAAGACTAATCTAAAAGAGTTAGCAGAGCTTTATAATAGAGTTCAATTATTCATTGGTGGTGATACAGGACCAATGCATTTAGCAGTGGCTATGAGTACGCAGGTGATAGCCTTGATGGGACCTACTACTCCTACCACTCATGGACCTTATGGTAAGCAACATAAGGTAATTCAACCTGATATAGACTGTAAAGAGTGTTGGGATCGAGTTTGTAAGCAAGAACATATCTGTATGGATAAGATTACTGTAGATGAAGTCTTTAAAGAAACTAAAAAGATCTTAAATTAATGGGAGATTTAAGGAGTGAGCCAATTGAATGAGGAGATAAAGAATGCAAAAAGAATTGTAGTAATTGATTTACTTTATTTAGGTGATTTATTATTTGCTACTCCTTTTTTTCAAAACTTAAGAAATCATTATCCAGAAGCTAGAATAGATTTGGTTGTTAATTCTAATTTTTTCGATATTATTGAAGAAAGCCTTTATTTTGATAATATTTATGCTTATAATAAAAATTGGAAGCTGAAAGAAAACTGGCAGTTTGCTAAAAAGTTAAATAAGAATAATTATGATTTAGGATTAAATATCCATGGTAATTGGCGCACTGCAATTTTATTAAGGTTAATTAATCCTGATTATACTGTGGGCTATGGTGGTAAGGGAAAAGGCATTTGGCTAAATCAAGAATTAGCTTCTAGTGCAGAAAAACATATGGCTGAGGTATATCTAGATTTTTTAGAAGATCTAGGAATTAATGAAATTGATGAAGTCTCTTTAGACTTAAATGTTAACCCAAGAGCTCAAAGATCTATGCAGAAATTTTTAAAGGCAAAAGAAGTTAAAGCTTCAGATAAAGTAGTTGGTTTAAATACAGGTGGTAGCTGGCCGACTAAACAGTGGAAGGCAGAGGGGTTTGCTAGGTTAGCCGATAGATTACAAATAGATTACAATACAAAGGCAATATTTTTTGGAGGACCAGGGGATGTTGATAGAGTAGGAAAAATAATTAGCAAGATGCAAACGACTCCTATTGTAGCGGCTGGGGAGACAAGCTTAAAAGAGTTAGCTGCTTTAGCTGCGGAGTGTGATCTCTTCATTAGTGGAGATACAGGGCCAATTCATGTAGCAGCTAGTGTCGGGACGCCGACTATTGCTATTTTTGGGCCATCAAATGAAGTTAAGTATCACCCTTATGGAGAAGAACATCATGTGGTAAAGACTGATATTGACTGTCGTCCTTGTGGTGACCATGAATGTTCTTTAAAGCATCATGACTGTATGGAGAAGATAGAGGTAGATGATATATTGAGAGTGGTTGAGGAGGAAATTTAATGGGCTTGCTTGGGGCATTAGTTTTAACTTATAATGAAGAAGAGAATATTATAGATTGTTTAGAGAGTATTAATTGGATTGATGAATTAGTTGTAGTTGATTCATACAGTGAGGATGAAACTGTAGAGCTCGCTAAGCAACATACTGAAAAAGTATATCAAAGAGAATTTGATGATTTCTCGTCTCAAAGGAACTTTGGTTTAGATCAGATTGAATCTGAATGGGTATTAGTGGTTGATGCAGATGAGCGGGTAACTTTTGAGTTAAAAGAAGAGGTGTTAGAGAGGTTAAATAATCCGCAAGCCGAAGGTTATCGGATACCTCGTAAGAATTACTTTTTAGGTAAGTGGATTAAGTATTGCGGTTGGTATCCGGATTATACACTAAGATTATTTAAAGTTGCTGATAATAGATATAGTGGGTTGGTACATGAAGGAATCAAGATTGATGGAAGAGTAGATAAATTGGATAATGCTTTTATTCACTATACTTATCGAAACTTAAAACATTATTTAGATAAGATTAATCAGTATACGACTTTGGATGCAGAGGATAAGTATCAGGCTGGTAAGAAAAAAGGCTTAGCCTATATCTTATTAAGACCTGTTGTAGAATTTATAAAAAAGTATTTTTTAAAGAAAGGTTTTTTATTAGGCTTTCAAGGTTTGATTCTATCAATCCTTTCTTCTTATTATCAATTCTTAAAGTATATTAAGCTTTGGGAGAAACATGAAGTAGACTCAAGGGGCGATGAGTAATGAAGAAAATCTTATTTTTAAATAGTTGTGTAGAGTGGGGCGGCGGAGAAAAATGGACTTTTGAGACTGCTTATGCTTTATATCAAAGAGGATATGATGTGGTTGTAGGTAGCACTCCTAAAAGTGAATTATATCAGAAATCCCAAAAAGCAGGTTTGAAGGTGAAAGCGGTACCAGTTAAGAATAGCTTATCGGTACTGAATCCTTACAAACTATTTTCTTTTATTAATTACTTAAAGAAAGCAGCTATAGATACTATTTTTCTAAATTTATCACAGGATTTAAAATTTGGAGGAATAGCAGGAAAATTGGCAGATGTAGATAAAGTTATATATAGGCGTGGTAGTGCTATTCCGATTAAAGATAGGTTTTATACTCAATTTTTACTAGGAGATTGTGTAACAGATATTATAGCTAACTCTAAATCAACTCAAGAGACAATTTTAGAGAATACTTCTCAGTGGTTATCTGAGGAGAAAATAGAAATCATCTATAACGGCATTAAGTTAGATCAAGTTAAAGAGAGTGGAATAAAGACAGATATTAGAAAAGAGTTTGGTATAAGTCAAGATGAAATTTTAATTGCTAATGTAGGTAGATTAAGTAAGCAAAAAGGACATGAATATCTAATAGCAACAGTGAAAAGATTAATAGATAAAGGTTTAGATAACTTTAAAGTATTAGTAGTAGGCAAGGGAGAACTAGAAAGTGAAATAAAGAAAGAAGTAGAAGATTTAGGATTAAATGATTATATAATTTTTACTGGATTTAGAACTGATATTTATAATATAATGAGACAGATGGATTTTTTATTGCATACGGCCCTCTGGGAAGGGTTTGGGTTTGTGATTGCAGAAGCCATGGCGGTAGGCAAACCGGTAGTTAGTACAGATGTGAGTAATATTTCTGAAATTATGGTAGATGGTGAGACGGGTTATTTAGCTGAAAGTAAAAATCCAGATGATATAGCTGATAAAGTGATTAAGATGATTGATACCTCTCAAAGACAAGAGATGGGACGATTAGGTAAAGAGATAATAGAGAATAACTTTGGTTTTAAGAAAATGATAGACCGGTTAGAAGCAGTATATTTATAGGTTTTTAAGTTAGAATGGAGGCAAATTATGTCAGCTAAATTAAAGAAGGCTGTCAAAAAAGAGATAGAAGCTGGAATAGAAAAAAAGAGTGATGGTAGGCTGCTTTGGCTAGCTAAAGGTTGGAATAATAATTTTAAAGAATTTATAAGTGGTTTTGATGAA
The DNA here is from genome assembly GCF_900167185.1 of Selenihalanaerobacter shriftii. NCBI lineage: Bacteria > Bacillati > Bacillota > Clostridia > Halanaerobiales > Halobacteroidaceae > Selenihalanaerobacter > Selenihalanaerobacter shriftii. The sequence goes on along the minus strand of NZ_FUWM01000007.1, from coordinate 17,481 downwards.
GAGAATAAAAGAGGAGATACCATTTATGATAAACGTAATTCTTTAATTCATATTAATATCAATCAAGAGTTAGGTATTAAAGAAGATATAGTGATTAAAGAATTTAAGCTTACTCGTAAGTATGACAAGCTTAGATTCTGTTTTTTAAATTCTAAAGCTATACGTTCATTAGATATAGCTCTTGCTTTAGAGAAGATAAATGTTAATACCCCAAAACCGATAGCTGTTATTGAAAAACGAGGGAAGTTTAATAAGATAATTTATAGCTATTTTGTTACTGAATATATTGATTATGATTATAACTTATTAGATATTGTTAAGGATGATAATCATCCGCTGCGAGGAGAGGTTATTAACTTCTTACCGCAGATTGCTCAGGATGTAAGAAAGATGCATGAGGCAGGTATAGTGCATAATGATCTTCATGCTGGTAATGTTTTAGTAGATAATATAGATGAGAATCCTAAATTTTATTATATAGATTTAAATAGAGGAAGAATTAAGGAAAAATTAAGTACTAAGATTAAGTTAAAGGATTTAGCTCGTTTTAAGTTATGGCCAAAAGAATGGGAAATATTTATGAAGAACTATGCCCCTGAAAATCATCAAGATTTATTAGACTTAATGATTAAGCAGCGAGAGAAGCGAAAAAGGTTTCTTAATTTTAGAAGGAAGTTAAAGGGGATTTTTAGAAAATGATCTTTTAGGTTAATTAGTGTTTGCTATGAAACTAAAAATGGACAGATTGTATATTAATTTTAGTTATTTAATGATTTATATTAAGGAAAAGAACGAGAGGTGAATTTTTTTGATAGATATACTAAGAACAGTTAGAGAAAAATTAAAATATTTACCTGCTAGATTATTCAACTTTCATAATGATGGTGATAACAAAGATATATTTATTTTTACCAGTCCACGAAGTGGTTCAACTTGGTTAATGGAATTAATAGCTTCTCAAGATAATATCAAATATGTTAATGAACCTTTACATATTAATCGTCATAAGGGTTTATTAACAGATATTAATCCTAATTGGGTAGAGATATATTCTGGCCAAGATAGAAAAAGAAAGTTTTGTAATTTCTTTAATCGAATAATTAGTGAGGAATTATTTGTTGGTCAACAGAAGTTTAAAGAAATTCATAAAGGACAGTTTGATTATTTTACTAATAGAAGAGTTTTTAAGATTTTAAGAGGTAAAGATTTAATTAATGTTTTTGAAGAAAAATTTGAAATCCAAGTAGTTTATTTATTAAGACATCCTATAGCAGTTGCTTTATCTTTAATGAAGGAAGATTTAGAAGATAGAGTTAATCATTTTTTAGCTAATAAAGATTATAAAGAGCAGTTTTTACATGATGATCTAATTGAATTTAGTAGATCTATTTTAAAGAATGGTTCAAGATTTGAAATTAAGATTTTACAGTGGTGCCTTGAAAATTTACCTTCTCTTAAATTTTTAAATAATAAAAATTGGATAGTTATAAGTTATGAAGAAATGGTGGTTGAAGAAGAGAAAATATTAAGAGAATTATATAAGGAATTGGAATTAGAAAATTTAGATAAGCTTTATAGCCAAGTTAAAATTCCTTCAAGAACTACTGATGAAAAAAACCAGAAATTTATAAATGATAGTACAAATGAAATTATTAATAAGGAGTTTTTAATTAAGAAATGGGATAATGTAGTTTCACAGATTCAAAAAGAAAAGGCATTTGCTATTTTAGATGAATTTGGAATTGACATTTACCAATTAGGTCAATTCACTATTAATAAAAAAAGTGAATTTTTTATTAATTAAATTCTAGAATAATACATAGGAGAGGGATTAGAATGAAGATTAGTGGTTTTTCCATGGTTAGAAATGCAACAAAATTGTATTATCCAATTAAAGAAGCTATTGAATCAATTCTACCTATTTGTGATGAGTTTATAGTAGCTGTAGGTGAAGGAGATGAAGATGATTATACCAGGGAAAGAATTGAAAGTATAGATAGTGATAAAGTGAAAATAATAGGCACAGTTTGGGATGAAGAAGATTTTAAAGGTGGTAGAGTTAATGCTATTCAAACTAATATTGCTTTAGAAGAGTGTAGTGGTGATTGGTGTTTTTATTTACAAGCTGATGAAGTAGTTCATGAAAAATACCTGCCAATTATTAAAGATAGATGTATAGAATTACTAGATGATGAAGAAGTAGAAGGATTAGTTTTTGATTATCGTCATTTTTGGGGAGATTATGATCATTACCAAATTAGTCATGGTTGGTATAAACGTGAAGTGAGGATTATAAAAAATAATATGGGAGTTAGATCCCATAACAGTGCTCAAGGATTTAGAAGAGATGGTGAACCAGTTAAAGTTGCTCATGCTAATGCCGAGGTTTTTCATTATGGTTGGGTACGACCTCCACATTATATGCAAAATAAGCGTAGGGCATTAGATTCAGTACATATTGGAAAAAAAGAAGCTAAAGAGCGTTATGAGAAGGCTTCGGATGAATTCGATTATGGACCCTTAGATAAGTTACCAGTATATAAAGGGACGCATCCAAAGGTGATGGAAGATTGGGTTGCTAAAATGGATTGGAAAAACAAGCTGCAATATAGTGGAAAACCTAATCAATATCGTAAACCTCATAAACATGAAAAAAGGCAAAATAAGATTTTAACTGCTATAGAACAATGGTTAGAAAGAAGATTTGGCAGTAAAGTATATTTAAGTGGTCATCGTAATTATGAATTGTTAGGGGACAAATAGTTGATTAGAAAGCAGGTGTCTAAGATTAGTAATATTGCTTTTTTAAATAATAGTGGAGCTGGGGATTATGGAGGAGTAGAAAAGTGGATATTTAAAATATCTAAAGCTTTACAAGAAAAAGGTCATCAGCCTTTTATTATAGCCAGAGATAAATCATTGCTCTTACAAAAAGCTAAGCAAGAAGGATTTAATTATAAGATGATTTCTAAAATTGGTTCATCAACTTTTGTTAATCCACTTAGGGTTTTGAAATTATTTAATTACTTAAAGGAGAATAAGATTGATGCTCTCTTTTTTTGTTCATCTCCAACTTTTAAGTTTGGTTCTGTTGCTGCTAAATTAGCAGGAGTTAATAATATAATTTATCGTCGTGGTAGTGCTATTCCAATTAAAGATAAATTCTATAATAAATATTTGATGAATAACTATATTACAACTTTTATTTCTAATTCTAAGGCAACAAAAGAAAAATCTTTAAAATATTTAAATGATTTTGAGAATGAAAAAGTTGAGTTAATATATAATGGAGTTGATATAGATAAGTTTGGAGATGTAGAATTAGAGACAAATATAAGAAAAGAATTTAATATTTCAAATGATAAATTAGTAATTGTTAATGTAGGGCGTCTACACAAACAAAAAGGACAGAACTACTTAATAGAAGCAGTTAATAAGTTAAAAAGTAAGTTGAATGAATTTGTTGTCTTATTAGTTGGTGAAGGACCTATGGAAGACACGTTAAAAAATAAAGTTAAAGAATTAAATTTAGAAGAATATATAATATTTACTGGATTTAGAAATGATATAGCATCCATTCTAAAGCAGGCTGATTTTATGACTCATACTGCTTTATGGGAGGGCTGTCCCTGGGTAGTTCTTGAAGCATTAGCTGCGGGACTACCAGTTGTTGCTACAGATTCAAGTAGTTTACCAGAAATAATATCTAATGGTGAAAATGGGTACCTAGCTCAAGATCAGAATGCAAATGATATTGCTCAGAAGATGTTAAAAATGTGTACTAAGACTGATATAAAATTATTGGGTAAGAACGCTAAAAAGATTGCTCAAGATAGATTTAGCTTTGATAGAGTGGTTACACAAACTGAAGAATGTATTTTAAAATAGATTTTTAGAAAGGGAATACAATGAAATTTAATAAAGAAGATATAGCAAATAAATTAGACCGATTTCTTAAAGTAGGTTTGTATGTCTGGGTTTTTATGATACCAGTTTCTATTGGTGGAATGAATACTATGGCGGGGATATTATTTTTTGTTTTTTTATTTCGAATGATTTTAAAACGGAATTATAATTTATATAATGGAAAATTAAATAAAGCTGTTTTGAGTTTCACTTTTATAATTTTATTATCATCACTTACTGCTTATGAGAGTTATTTAGTTATAGATGAATTTATAAGTTCTATTTTATCTTATTTATTGATATATTACTTAATAGTAAATCTTATAAAGGATAATGAGGAAGTAAAGAAAGTATTATCTACTTATTGGGTAGCAAGTATTATTGCAGCTAGTTATGCAGGATATAGTCATTTCATAAATGATGTTGCTAGAGCTTCTGGATTTACTCATAATCCTAATCGCTTAGGTGCAACTATGATGATGTTTATTATATTTAATTTTGCACTATTTTTATTTAAAGAAAATAAAAAGATGCTGTTTTTAGGTTTGATAGGGATAGGGTTTGGGTTTTTAGGTTTAGTAGCTTCAGTTTCTAGAGGAGCTTTGATTGCAACTTTTATTGGAACATTTATAATTTCTTTATTAAAAGACAAAAGAGTACTAATTTTATTTATAGTAGGTGCTTTACTATTAGGTTTCTTTTTACCTCAGAATTATAAAGCAAGATTAGAAAAGTTAAGTGATTTTCAGAGTAATAATGTTCAACAAAGGTGGTTAATGTATAAAGCAGGATTGAAGATTTTTAAAGAACAACCGCTGTTAGGAATTGGATTTAATAATATTGAATTAATTTATGATAAATATAATCTACCTCAAGTTAATTATGAACATGTTCATTTGCATAATTTATTTATTAATGTAGCTGTGGAAATGGGAATGTTGGGTGTAGTCAATTTATTATTTTTGTTATATATTATATTAAAAAAGAGTTGGGTTTTATTTAATAAAAAACAAAATTTTCTTATTGTTGCTGTAATAGGAATTATTAATGGGCAAATTTTTTACAATTTAGTTGACACTAATTATCATGCACCAGAAGTAGCGTTAATATTTATAGTTTTTATAAGCCTAATGTGTGTGAAAGAAAAAATAGTAATTAATAACTTTTGAAGTTAAAGTTAATAAAATATGTTGGTGTTTATTAACTCTTAAGATTTTCAGTTTAATAAAGTGAAAGGTTAGATGATAACATTGAATTTACATAATGAAAAATTTAATTCTAAAATTAAAGTTCATTATACAGGAGAAATTAAAAGAGAGCTTTGTGAGAAATTAATTGATTATTTTTGGTTAAATAATAGTAGTGAATTTAAAGATGAGATTAAGTTAGTTAAGGAAAGTAAAAGGCGAGGAATTAAAGTCTTTAGATTAAGCTATAATAATCAAAATTATTACTTGAAAAAAAATTCTCATACAAGAATAAGTAAAAAAATACAAATTTTTTTAAGAGGGCCAGAGGGAGTTAGAAATTTAAAAAATGTAAATAAATTATTACAAGCTAATATTTCAACTGCGAAACCTCTTTTTGCTTTAACAAAACGTAATTTAGTGAGTCATGATAGTATATTTATTACTGAAAAAGCAGATGGTATAGGGTTAAATGAATATATAAGATTTGGTAATTTGAATAATAATGAAAGAATAATACAATCTTTAGGTAGGCTATGGGCTAAATTAATTAATAATAATTTCTCACATCAAGACCCTGCTTTAGATAATTTCTTTATTAATATCAATAAAGAAAAAGTTAAATGGACTTTAATAGACTTAGATGATATCTATTCGATGCCATTTTTACCTAAAATAGTTGTAATGCATACTTTAGCTAGGTTTATTGCTAAAATTTATATTTTTTCATTTAAATATGATATAAGTTTATTTAAAGGTAGAGAACTAATTTTATTTTTAAAAGAGTTTTACAGAAATTATAATAGGAATTTCGGTTTTGAGAAATTAGTTAACAAGATTGAAAAATTAGTTATAAATAAAATAATTAAAAGAGATAAAAAGGATATGATTTTATCTGATGAAAGTTTAATAGGTATATATAATAAGTATAAATAAAATATTGAATTAAAAGGAATGGTAAACATGAAACATTTAATAACAGGAGTTGCAGGTTTTATCGGTTCAAATTTAGCTGAAGAATTATTAGCTAGAGGAAAAGAAGTAATTGGTGTTGATTGTTTCACTGATTATTATGCTCGAGAATTAAAAGAAAAAAATTTGAAAGATATTATAGATAATGATAATTTTGAATTTATTGAGGCTAACTTACTTGATTTAGACTTGGTAGAATTATTGAATGGAGTAGATTATGTGTATCACCAGGCTGCTCAAGCAGGAGTTAGAGCAAGTTGGGGACAGACGTTTGATATTTATACTAATAATAATATTAGAGCAACACAGCAATTGTTAGAAGCAGCTAAGGAAACAGATATTAAGAAGATAGTATATGCTTCCTCCTCTTCTGTTTATGGTGATACTGATCAGTTACCTATGAAAGAAACGAATAGATTACAGCCAGTTTCTCCATATGGGGTCTCTAAATTAGCTGCGGAGAATTTATGTTATTTATATTGGAAGAACTTTGGTGTATCGACAGTTTCATTACGATACTTTACTGTATTTGGAGAAAGACAACGCCCAGATATGGCTTTTCATATCTTTATTAAAGCTATTTTAACTGATGGTAAGATAACTATTTTTGGTGATGGGAAGCAGTCAAGAAACTTTACCTATGTAGGAGATGTTGTACAAGCTAATATCTTAGCAGCAGAAAGTGACGTTAAAGGTGAAATATTTAATGTTGGTGGTGCTGGAGAACGAGTTACTTTAAATAAAACCATAGAGACTATAGAAGAGATTATTGGTAAGAGAGTAGAAAAAGAATATCAAGCCGTTGCCAAAGGTGATGTAAAACATACTGAGGCGGACGAAACTAAGATTAGAAAAATGTTAGGATATAAGCCGAAAGTAGGTTTAAAGGAAGGGTTAGAGCGAGAAGTGGAGTGGTTAAAGGGGATATATGATGCATAATTAATTAATATCAGCTGCGAATTTCACGACGCCTTCCATAAAACTGATTATGGACTATTTCAAACTCCCTTAAGGTCAGACATGAAATAGTCTTAATCATAATCAGTTTCACTCCAGGCTGTTCAATTCTAGAGGCTTGAATATTAATTAATTATGCAGTTTGTTGTGGAAGAAGGTAAAAAGATCATTTAATAACGCTGTAAATGTAGAGTAAATTATATAGTTATATTTTTAGTCTCCAGATTATTTTGGAGGCTTTTTGTAATTATATTAGGGAATTATGCTTTGTTTTTAGATACAGACTAAAGATATATAATAGATGATAGATTGCAGATAACAGTTAAAATCTGCAAAGGGTAGTCAAAAGTAGGGAATAAGATTTAAAATCATTGGAATTATAAGCAGGATTTTGAATTGTACTGTGGAAAAGAATATATAGCAATGAAGAAGTAATAGATTAGGGTTTGTTTGGGGACTAGATATGGTATAATAATATTATAGCTATTCTGTTGATGTTTTTTATATTTGTAAAGTTAAGATGAAAGTAGAGGTGTTAAGTATGATAAAAAGGGATCTAAAAGAAGTTTTGAATAAAGGAGTTAGTTTTTCGAGCTTTTTCTTTCACTTTGATCTTACAGGAGTAGATGGTACTTCATTAAAGGATATTAATTTAACTAAAGTAGATGAATATTTCTCTAGGTATGATATTGATTTCATAAATGAAAGTGAAGAGGACAAAGTAAGATTATTACAAAATACTGATATATTAACTGGGGAAAATAAAGCAACAGTTGGTGGCTTGCTTATTTTTGGTATAAATCCACAGAGATATCTATTGAATGCTTCAATTTCTTTTGCTAGATTTAAAGGAAAAGAAATGGGATCAGAGTTAATTGATAAAAAGGTGATAGATGGAACTTTAGATATTCAGATAGATACTGCATTTTCTTTAATAAAAAATAATATAATAAATCCATCTGATATAGTTGAGACCAAACGAGTGGATAAAAATGAAACTTATCCAGATAAGGTATTTAGAGAACTAATTGTAAATGCTTGTGTACATAGAGATTATTCGATCTTTGGATCTAGGATAAGAATATTATTTTTTGATGATAGAATTGAGTTTATAAATCCAGGTAGACTACCTAATACTGTAACGATAGAAAAACTGAAAGCTGGAGTTTCATATGCGGTTAATCCTGTAATTGTTAAGTTTATGGAAAATCTGAGGTATATTGATAAATTAGGACGGGGCCTACCTATGGTTTATCAGGAGGTAAAGAAGCGAGACAAAAAGGTTCTTTTTGAAGAAATAGGAGAAGAATTTAAGGTTACTTTGTATTTATAATATATGAGGATATAGAAATTATATAGTTTGATAAGTTAATAATATATTCTTAGCCTTCAGATTATTCTGGAGGCTTTTTTATATCATGGGGTGAACTTAAAATGATAAGAAATATAAATTAGACACAGACTAATTGTAGTTGACAGTTGATAATTTACAGTTGACAGTTAAAACATTTAAAGTCTTAAAGTCTCTGTTACTTGTGACTGACACTGACACTAACACTAAATACTGATAACTCCAATAAAACGAGGGGATAGAATGCGAAATTTAAATATACTACAGATTAATTCTGCTAAGGTGTGGGGTGGTGGTGAGGTGCATCTTTATCAGTTATGTCACGGCTTAGCAAAGAGGGGGCATAATGTAACTGTAATAGGTCGGAAAGGGAGTGAATTGGTTGATAGATTAAGTGATTTATCAATTGAGGTAAAGGAACTACCATTAAGAGGAGCGGCTGATATTGAGTCGATTATAAAGATAGCTGCTATAATAAAGAATAAAGATATAGATATTATTCATTTACATATGGGAAGAGGATATTGGTTAGGTATTTTAGCACATAAGTTGGTAAGGCAAGGGAAGGTAGTAATTACACGGCATATTTTATCATCATTGGGTCAGAATTTTGTTCATAAATGGTTGTATAAGAGTATAGATGGGTTTATTGCAGTCTCTCAAGCGGTTAAAGAGATATTAGTAAATAAGAATGAATTTGATGAAAGTGAGATACAGGTGATTTATAATGGAGTTGATATAGATGAGTTTAATCTAGAGATTGAGTCGGGGTTAAAACAGGAGTTAGAAATTAAAGAAGATGAATTTCTAATAGGAACTGTTGGTAGATTAGGGATTAAGAAGAATCAAGAGTTATTAATTAAAGCTGCAGCTATACTTAAGGAAAGTAATCCAGAGATTAAGTATGTGATTGTAGGGAAGGATAGCAGTCCTAAGAAGAGTTATGAGCAGAAGTTACATAGGTTAATCCGAGAATTTAAAGTAGAAGATAGAGTAGTCTTATTAGGCTTTAGAGAAAATATATCAAAAATATTGGCTGATTTAGATTTGCTGGTAATACCTTCTAAGGAAGAGTCGTTTGGTATTATAGCTGTAGAAGGTATGGCAATGGAGGTGCCGGTGATTGCAAGTGGAGTAGGAGGACTAAAAGAGGTAATTAAAGATGAAGAGACAGGTATATTATTTGCTATGGATGAGGTGAATGAATTGTGTGAATCTATTATTGAGTTAATTGATAATGAAAGCAAGAGAGATAAATTAAGTAAAATAGGAAGAAGAGAGGTAGAGAGAAGGTTTAGTGTTGGAAGAATGTTAGAAGAAACTATAAATTTATACCATAAATTAACAGGTAGTTCTACCGGTCATCTTTAAATATAATGATTAAGTAATAATTATTTATTTAAAATGGCTGGGAGGAGATTAAATGTCAAAGAAGTTAATAGTGGTTATTATTTTGGTAATATTGCTTTTATCATCAAGTCTGGTAGCCTTCGCGTCATCACAGCAAGATGATGGTTGGTGGTTTCCATATGTAGGACGTTATAATGGAGAATGGGAAGCTAGTGTAGGTGCTCATTTTTGGAATGATCATTTTGATTTAAGAAACTTACAGTTAAGAGCGAATATAGATTTAGCACCTGGTTTGCGAACTAATATGGTATTACGTTCTAATGATGATTTTAAAGGTGTAGATGAATTTGATCCAAAGTTTGATGAACTATACTTAGAAGGTTATGGTTTTCATTATGGAGACTTAGGGAAATTGAGTGCTAGTTTAAAAGTAGGTAATATGCGTTACTTAAGATTCCCTTATCCAGATTTGATTTCAACCTTTGACCAAGTACCTGGGACAGAGGATTTGCGTTTTGATGATGCAGAGACTGGTTATAAAGGTGAGATGATTACTTTAGAATATGAAAGCAAGTATGGCTTAGGTTATCACTTTACTGGAATCAATTGGGACTTTGGTGATAGAGATGGTAGTAATCAGATAGAGAATTATCTCTTCTATCGTGATAAGTTAGGTAAGTTAGATTTAGAAATAAGAGGTGGAGAGCTGCAACAAAGGCCTTATCCGTTAGGAAGAAGTGGCTTAGGACATAGTATTTACTTAGGAGGTAATTGGCAAGGTTATAAAGCTGGAGTCTTATATGAAGATTTAGAGGATAATCCTACTTATACAGGGATAATGGTCAAGTTTGCTTTTTCTAAAATCACTGAATTCTTAGGTAAAGTACGTTTTGATTATACCCGTAGTCCAGAAGGTCTTGTTGCTCATCTTCCTTTACTTAAAGGCAAGATAGGTGATCTGAAAGAAGAGGTACCTCAAGGTGCAACTTTAGTAGGTGAAGTAAAAGCAGAACGAGTTATGACTTATTGGCAAAACGGACAGGCTAGAAATTTTTATGAACATAGAATTTCTCATTGGGGAGATACAAATGCTGACGATACAGTTATAGTAATGAAAAAGAAACCTTGGTATTTAAAGTTAGAAGCTTTAGTAAGTCCTAATGCATCTATAAGTGGTTGGAATGATTTAGAGGAATGGGAGGATGACCGTCAAGGGCCTGCTCAATTAACACGGTTAATTACTTACCAATTTTATAAATTAAGTAAATAAGGTATTGATTTTAATTCCCAGATAAATATCTGGGAATTATTAAATTTTAGTTTAAAAATATTTAATAATTTGAATTAAAAGAAGGTTATATGAGACTTATATCTAATACAGTTATATACAGTTAATGTAAATATATGGAATTATAATTAAATTAATATGAGAGGAGGTTAAGATATGGTTGCCAGAAAGGCTTTGATTAATATATGTATATTCTTTATGATTCTTGCTACTATATTTTTAACAGTAGGTATTATATTTTCCTTAACTAATGATTCTTTAGAAACAAAAGTATTACCTTTTTTAGGTACAATAATTTGCTTATTATTTGCTCTATTAGCTAAACCGACAGGAAGAATAAAATCTAGAAATTTATAATTGTTAATGATATAGGTGTTTCAATGGGCTGATTTTCTATAATTAAGCTTCCTTTGATTTTATGGAGATGCCTTATTTATGATCTATCCATTAAGTCAAGGGATTTTGTTCTGTATAATTTTATAAAAGATGGAGGTGGTTTTAATGAGGCAAGGTATGATAGTATTCAGCGTTATATTGATATTTTGGTTTGCAATCTGCCCAGTAGTTTTAGCTGATAATTATAGGTTAAATGTTGATGATCAACTCTATATTTCGGTTTGGGGTTATCCTAACTTACAGCAAGAAGTATTTATTAGACCTGATGGGATGATAAGTTTTCCGTTAATTGGAGAGATTCAAGCAGAAGGTTTAAGTATTAATCAATTAAATAAAGTAATGGCTAGAAGATTAAAGAAATATGTAAAGATTAAGGACTCATATGTTAACATTACTTTAAAAGAATATAAGAAATTACGGGTAATGGTATTAGGAGAAGTTAATCAACCGACTAGTTATGTAATAAAGAGGGGAGATAGAGTTCTTGATGCTATTTCTTTAGCAGGTGGAACTACCCAAATGGCTGATTTAAATGAAGTGAAGTTAAGTCGAGAAAATGAATCTAAGGTAATAGATTTAGAATTTCTACTAAACGGTGAAAAGCAGAACCAAAACTATTTATTGCAAGATGGAGATATATTACATATTCCAAAGTCTATTATTGAAGTTACAGTCTTAGGTGAGGTAAGACAAGAGGGTACTTATAAATTAGAAGATGACTATCGTTTAAGCAACTTAATTGCGCAAGCGGGCGGCTTAACTGATGTTGCTGCTCAAGAAGTAGATTATACTTCAGATGGTAGGATTAAAAAGATAGATTTAAGCCAGATATCTTCTTATAATTCAAGTCAAAATATTACTTTGCATGATGGGGATACAATCTATATTCCAGAAGCTAAATATAGTTGGGAGAAGATATTCTTTATCGCAGGCGGATTACGGACAATAAAGGCACTATTTTAGTTGGTAGGGAGGTAGAAGATGGATAATTTAAGTCGTAATACAACAAGATTTGAAGAAGAGATGGTAGAGATAGATTTGCGTGAGTATGCTGATATTATTTGGAAGCGTAAAAAAATAATTATAGGATTACTATTAGTAGCTTTAATTAGTAGTTATATTATTAGTGGATTAATGACTAAGATATATGAGACATCTACACTAGTAATGGTTAAAGAAGATAATGGCATGGAAAGTCTATTTAAAGATCAAATGATTCCATTTTCAAATAGTAATGATAAAATTGCTACATATACTCAGATTTTAAAGAGTAGGACGATTATAAATCAAGTAATTAAGAAACTCGATTTAAGAAATAAAGAGACTAGAGATTTAATAAAAGCAAAAGCTTTACGGCAAAAGATTAGTGTTAGTAGTAGAGAGGGAAGTCAATTAATTACTATTAATGTCACTTATCCTGATCCAATAATGGCTAAAAGAATAGCTAATACTTTAGTTAAAGAGTTTAAAGAACAGAATCAGCAAATGAATAGATCTGATTTGCATGGAGCAGGAAAGTTTATTTCAGAGCAATTAAGTAATGTTAAGGCTAAGTTGGCTAAGTTAGAAAATGACTTACTAGAGTATAAGAATAAGGAAGGTGTAGTTTTACCAGAAGAACAGGGTAAAGCAGCGTTGGATAAATTAACTGAACTAGAAATGGCTAAAGCTAAAGCAGAAGTAGAATTAAAGCAAGGTCAAGCTAGTTTAGATGAAGTGAAGAGTAATCTTAAAGAACAAGATAGGTCTATGATTTCAACTAGAATGATTTCAAAGAATCCTTTAATTCAAGCATATCAAAAAGAATTATTCCAATTAGAGATAAAATTAAGTGGGTTAAATGAATTGTATACTGAGCATAATCCACAAGTAATACAAATAAAGAATAAGATTAAAGAGGTTAAAGGACGTTTAGCAAAGGTAGTAAAAGAGATAGTCAGTTCTAAGACAGAAGTGGTCAATCCTATCTATCAGTCATTAAAGAAGAGGATCATTACATTACAGACTAAGATTATAGCTACTCAAGTACAAGTTAAGCTATATGTACAACAAATAAAAGATATTGAAGAGGAGTTAAGTACTTTACCTAAAAAAGAATTAACTTTAGCTCGATTACAAAGAGAGAGTAAAGTTACTGAAAGTATTTATACAATGTTAATGGAGAAGAAAGAAGAAATTCAGATTCAAGAAGTAATGAAGACTTCAGATATTATAGTAGTAGACTCAGCGATAGTAAATGAAGAACCAATTAAACCTAATACTAAACTTAATATAGTTATTGCTGCAATGTTAGTTATATTTGTTGGATTAGGCATTATTTTCTTAATAGAATATTTAGATAGAACAGTGAAGGAAGAGAAGGATATAGAGAGATTAACAGGTCTACCAGTATTAGGGGTAATTCCAAAGTTTGATGAAGTAGATCATTCCCAAGGTTATGGAAGGGGAGATGGAGATGAGTAATGAAGTTAAGCAAGAATGCCAGAGTCGTAATTATGAGTTAATGACTGAATATAATCCTAAATCACCATTAGCAGAATCTTATAGAACATTAAGAACTAATCTTCGTTTCTTAAGTCCAGATAATCGGTTACAGACCATAGCGATAACTAGTAGTATACCAGGTGAAGGAAAGTCAATAACTGTTGCTAATTTAGCTATTTCCATGGTACAAGATGGGCAAGATGTAATTATTATTGATACTGATTTACGCAGGCCTATGCAACATCGTTTATTTGAGGTTGCTAATTATTCGGGATTAAGTAATATCCTAACGAATGAAATAGATTTAAATGACGGTTTACAAGAAACAAGTATTAGTGGATTAAATATAATCAGTAGTGGAATGATACCTCCTAATCCAGCGGAACTATTAGGATCAAATAAAATGGAAGAAGTAATTAAAGAAGCTAAAGGGATAGCAGATGTTGTAGTGATAGATTGTCCACCAGTAATTGCAGTAAGTGATTCGCGAATCTTAACAGATAAAGTAGATGGAGTTATATTAGTAGTGGCTTCTCATGAAACTAATGGAGATGCAGTAGTTAAATCTAAAGAAATGTTAGAGCAAGTACAGGCCAATATTATTGGCACTATTTTAACTAAATATCCAGTACAAGAATCAAGTGGATATTATAGTGGTTATTATCAATATTATTAGAATGTATAGGATAGGGTGAATATTAATGATTGATTTACATACGCATATTTTACCTGGCATAGATGATGGAGTAAAGAGTGTAGAAGAAGCATTGGAAGTAGCTAAAGAAGCTAAGAGACAGGGAGTAAAGAAAATAGTAGCTACCCCTCATTATCTGGATAAAGACCATCACTTGACTCCAAAGGAGACTAATCAACAAGTGAACAAGTTACAGAAAGTATTTAATCAAGCAGGAATTAATATTAAAATTTTGCCAGGAGCTGAAGTTTATTTAACAACGGATTTAGGAAAGAGATTAAAAGAGAAAGAAGTAAGTACTATAAATAATAGTCGTTATTTATTAGTAGAACTTCCTATGGCTAAGGCCCCTAGTTATGTAAATGGGGTATTTTATGATTTAAAGGTGATGGGATATACTCCAATAATTAGTCATCCAGAGCGATATGATTATATTATTAAGAATCCTAATCTTCTTTATAAATGGATAAAAGACGGAGCTTATGCCCAGCTTAATGCAGGAAGCCTATTAGGTATATTTGGTTCTAGGGTACAGCAAACAGCGGAAATTTTAGTTAAGCATAATTTAGTTCAAGTTATAGGTTCTGATTTGCATTCTAATGGAAGACGGGGAGAGTGCTTAGAAGAGGGATTTAAAAAGTTAATTGAATTGATTGGAACTAAAGCTAATTTATATTTAGATAATTCTGAGTTAATTATTAATGATAAAGATATAAAGTTGGTTAAACCATTAGTTTATAAAGAATCAAATAATTTAGTCAAAAGGATATTTGGGAAGGGATTAAAGATAGTTTTTAACTGAAATAATAAATTAATATAAATTCAGTACATTTTCGACATTATATTGAAATTATAAGCAGGATTTCTAATCATATTGTGGAATTAAATATATAAAGTGATGTATATCACGTTAAAATGATAGATTAATAATTATACTAATTGATAGTTACATGTTTGACTTGGTATATATTGGTATGCTATAATGATTATTGGTGTTTGTTTATAGGGGGTTGAGGTATGGCAAGACTAGAATCGGAAATTAATAGATCTAAAGTTAGTCAAGAAAGAGCAATTAAACAACAAGAGATAAATTATCGTCTTTATTTAGCCAATAAAAGATTAATAGATATAGTAGGTTCGATATTTGGTTTAATATTAACATTGCCAATTATGCTTATTACAGCTATTGTGATTAAATTAGAAAGTCCTGGTCCAATTATATTTAAACAGAATAGGATGGGGCTGAATGGCAAGGGATTTACAATTTATAAGTTTAGATCTATGATGAAAAATGCAGAAAAAGAAACAGGGCCTATTTGGGCTCGTCAGAATGATTCAAGAATAACTAAAGTAGGGAAGTTTATTCGTAAGACTAGAATAGATGAGTTACCTCAGTTTGTTAATATATTAAGAGGTGAAATGTCTTTAGTAGGTCCTCGACCCGAAAGACCAGTTTTTATAAAAGAGTTTACTAAAGAGTATCCTCATTTTGAGGATAGACTATTAGTTAAGCCGGGAGTTACTGGATTAGCTCAGGTTACTGGAGGATATAACTTAAGCCCTCATCAAAAAGCAAGGTTAGATTTACTTTACATAGAAAAACAGAATTTATTATTAGATATTAAGGTATTAGTTAAGACTGTTTTAGTTGTGATCTTTGGTGATGGAGCTAGATAGTTGACAGTTTACAGATGACAGTTGACAGTGAAGCCCAGAAAAGAGATTCCGAATTAAAAGTAGAGTTTACCATAGGCTTGCGACCAGCTTTGAACTTTAAGCTGGGCGAGACAGATGATAGTTAAAAATATTTATATGTTAGCTAGGTGAGAGCAGTGAGAACTGAGAAGAGTATTGTTTATAAGAAAGCATTTGATTTTTCGGTTAGAATTGTCAATTTGCATAAGTATTTGTCAGATGAAAAACGAGAGTATACACTTGGTAAACAAGTGTTGCGTTCTGGGACTAGTATTGGAGCGAATATTCGAGAAGGATTGGAAGGACAGTCGAGAAAAGATTTTGTTGCTAAGTTATCAATTGCGTTAAAAGAAGCTGCGGAAACTGAGTATTGGCTTGAATTATTGAATGCAACTGAAATTTTAGAAGAAAGAATAGCTAAATCTTTATTAACTGACGTAAAGGAAATAATTGAAATTTTAAATTCTATAATAAAAACAACGAGAAATTCGGTTGATAGTAAATAATAACTGTAAATTGTCAATTGTAAACTGTCAACTGACTACAGGGGGAATTAATTTATGGATCATTTAGATAAGTTAGAGAATAGAGCAATTCATATTTTAAGAGAGGCTTATAGTGAGTTTGGAAATTTAAGTATGTTATGGTCGATTGGTAAAGATAGTACAGTTATGTTATGGTTAGCAAGAAAAGCATTTTTTGGGCATGTGCCGATTCCATTGGTACATATAGATACTGATTATAAAATTCCGGAGATGATTGAGCATCGGGATAGATTGGCTAGGGAATGGAAGTTAGATATGATTTATGGTCAAAATACTACGGCTTTAAAAGAAAAGCAGACTTTTCCTGATGGGAATACGACTAGAATAGAATGTTGTCAAAAGTTGAAGACAGCAGGATTGAAGAATACTCTAAATGGTAATTGGCCTAGATATAGAATGAACCATAATACAGGAGAGTATGAGATAGACAAGAATACTGAGCCATATACTGGTGTAATCGTTGGAGTAAGAGCTGACGAAGAAGGTACTCGTTCGAAAGAGAGGTATTTCTCTCCACGAGATAGGAATAATGATTGGGATATTGGTGATCAGCCACCGGAGTTTTGGGATCAGTACAAGACTGATTTTGCGCCAGGTACTCATGTTAGAATTCATCCGTTATTAGACTGGACGGAGTTAAATATTTGGGAGTATAT